>JAQXAY010000142.1 GCA_029252685.1 Saprospiraceae bacterium
AAGTTTGTAACATTTTTTTTATTTTAATACGTTATTTTTTATTCTATTCGAACCATTAATTAGCAGATTTTTTGTATATAATTCGATTTTGGTAGTAATTTGTGATTAAAATATTAGACCTATGACATCTAGAGTATTCATCTTTTTAAGCCTAGTTTTGATCTTCTTTTCATGCGAATCGGATACCAATAAGGTAGACCTTGTGCCCTTAGATCTTATGAAGTACGGAGCACCATTTACAATAATGGCGCCAGACAGTATAACTGTAGAAGTAGAGGATAACCTTATATCACAGGATCTTGTTATTAAATTCAATAAAAACTACGATGTACTAGTTCAGATTCAAGATGCCGCGGATTCAAATATTGAACGGTTTAGAAAAGAGCAGGAGGAGCTTGTTCGGTCAGGACGATTTTTTAGTAAAATGGTGCAAACTGATGATAAAGGCTTTGTATTTGAAAACAAAGTGGACTCTACCTACATAAATTATGGATTTAGATACCTTGTATTGCAGAATGATAAGGAATACATATTTCAATCGGGGTTGTATGGTAATTACGATCTTGAAAGTGTAAAACGCATGTATCAAGCAGTACAACAATAAAAAAAGGCTCAGATTAATCTGAGCCTTTTTTTATTGTTTGTCTGTTTGTTATGCTTTTGATGTTACTTCATATCTAAGAAGAACTAAAATGAAAAGCAAAATTCCTGCAATCACCATGGGATTATTGTTTAGTGTTTACATAATTTATTTCGAATTGGGTAAAGTCGCTGTCTTTTATTTTGCAAAGTTACAATTACTTGAAAACAGCATGTATAATGAGATTACCTATTATTACAACCCAAAAATGGGGTTTAAGGGTTCAAAAAAAAGCATAAGAACCGAATCTTATGCTTTTTTTAACATATTGTAAATCAGCAGATTTACTTAGCTGCAGCAAACTTTGCGTTTACAACATCCCAATTGATTACATTGAAGAAGGCACTAATATAATCAGGTCTTCTGTTTTGGTAATTTAGATAATATGCATGTTCCCAAACGTCTAAGCCAAGTATTGGAGTTCCTGGACATTCGGCCGTATCCATCATTGGATTATCTTGGTTAGCAGTAGAGCAAACACAAAGGCTTCCGTCTGCCTGAACGCATAGCCACGCCCATCCAGAACCGAATCTTGTAGCTGCTGCTTTTGCGAATTCTGATTTGAAGTCTTCAAAAGAACCAAATGTAGCATTGATAGCCTCGCCTACAGCTCCTGTTGCATCCCCACCTCCGTTTGGAGACATAACTTCCCAGAAAAGACAGTGGTTATAAAATCCGCCACCATTATTTCTCACTCCTGCACCTGCAGAAGATACATTTGCAAGAATATCTTCTATGCTTTTTCCTTCTAGATCGGTACCCGCAATTGCATTGTTTAGCTTGGTTGTGTAACCATTGTGGTGTTTACCATGGTGGATCTCCATAGTTCGTGCATCGATGTTTGGTTCAAGAGCATCGTATGCATACGGTAATTCAGGTAATTGAAATGCCATAATATTATTGTGTTTAAATTCTTAAGAATCTGTTGTCTACTAAGATTGTATCAACTTTAAAAAACATTTACAAATGTAAAAAGTTTCTTTATATCTATTCTATAAATACGGATACAATTGAAATCCTTTTCTCTGAATATTGACAAAAGGAGCCAGCTAAAAAAAACTCTTGTTCCTAAGCCACTTAATCTTTTGTACTTAGGAAGCAAAAGATTAATTTTGTGTGAAATACAAAATTAAACTCAAATGAGCTTTAGACAAGAAAAAGATAGTATAGGATATATAGACGTGCCTTCAGATAAATATTGGGCCGCACAAACTCAGCGATCGATAATGAATTTCAAGATTGGTGGCCAGAAAATGCCAGTTGAGGTTGTTGAGGGATTTGCATACCTGAAGAAGGCTGCAGCACACACAAATGCAGCATTGGGTGTTTTGCCGGAGGCTAAAAGGGATTTGATCTCAAAAGTTTGTGAGGAAATTCTTGAAGGGAAATTAGATGATCAGTTTCCTTTGGTTGTTTGGCAAACAGGTTCTGGGACACAATCAAATATGAATGTCAATGAAGTTGTTGCAAATAGAGGTCATGTAATGAATGGTGGAGCATTATCAGATGCTGATAAAGTACTTCACCCAAATGATGATGTCAATAAATCTCAATCTTCTAACGATACTTTTCCAACTGCCATGCACATTGCTGCTTACAAAAAAGTAGTAGAGGTTACGATTCCAGGCTTGGAGAAATTAAGGGATACTTTAGCGGCAAAGGCAGCGAAATATATGCATGTGGTAAAGATCGGTCGTACACACTTTATGGATGCTACTCCAGTTACTGTTGGTCAAGAACTTTCTGGTTATGTTTCACAGCTTGATCATGGAATTCGTGCTATAAAGAACACGCTTGCTCATCTTTCTGAGCTTGCACTTGGTGGCACAGCAGTGGGTACTGGCTTGAATACTCCAGCAGGTTATGACACCATGGTAGCTGCAAAAATAGCAGAATTCACAGGTTTACCTTTTGTAACTGCTGAGAATAAATTTGAGGCACTTGCTGCTCATGATGCCATTGTTGAATCACATGGAGCGCTTAAAACGGTAGCTTGTTCACTCATGAAAATCGGTAACGATATTAGAATGTTGGCTTCAGGACCTAGGTCTGGAATCGGGGAGTTGGTAATTCCTGCAAATGAACCAGGATCCTCAATAATGCCAGGAAAGGTGAATCCTACTCAATCAGAAGCCTTGACTATGGCTATGGCTCAGGTTGTAGGTAATGACGTTACTATTAATGTGGGAGGTATGACAGGGCATTTTGAATTAAATGTATTTAAGCCTGTAATGATCTATAACTTTTTGATGTCTGCTCAGCTAATTGGGGATGCCTGTGTTAGCTTTAATGATAATTGTATTGAAGGCCTAGAGCCAAATCAAGAACGGATTGATGAGCATCTGAATAATTCATTGATGCTCGTAACTGCATTGAATACAAAGATTGGTTATGATAATGCAGCAGCGATAGCAAAGAAAGCCTATAACGAAGGCACAACACTAAGACAAGCTTCTCTTGATCTTGGTCTTTTGACGAATGAGCAGTTTGATGAGTGGGTAAGACCAGAGAATATGATAGGTAGCTTGAAATAATTGTATAAATTTACATAAACGCATTGTTAAGATTTCTTAATCAAATAGAACTAAACATTTTTAACGAATGAGCGTGATCAAATCAACTGACAAATTTGTGCATAGGCACAACGGTATCAACAAAACTGAGGATCTTCAGCAGATGCTTGATACGATCGGTGTAAATAGTCTAGATCAATTGATCGACGAGACTGTACCAGCTAATATTCGTCTTGAAGGATCTTTGAATCTACCTGAAGGGCAATCAGAGTTCGAATATTTACAGAAACTGAAGCAGTTAGCCTCTAAAAATAAGGTTTATGATAGCTACATAGGCATGGGTTACTATGGAACGATCACGCCTGCTCCTATTTTGAGAAATCTATTTGAAAACCCTGGTTGGTATACACAGTATACACCCTATCAAGCTGAAATTGCTCAAGGTAGGTTAGAGTCATTGTTGAATTTTCAAACTATGGTTTCGGATTTAACAGGCCTTCCTATCGCAAACGCTTCTCTTCTTGATGAAGGAACTGCAGCAGCTGAGGCAATGAGTATGTTTTATGGTCAAAAAAATAAGAGATCCAAAACCAATGAGTTCAATGAGATCTTTGTAGATTCCAATGTTTTTGATCAAACTTTAGATATCATAATGACTCGAGCGATTCCATTAGGAATAAATGTTGTCGTTGGAGATATGAATACGTATCAGGCAACTGAGCATACCTTTGCAGTGGTAGTTCAGTATCCAGGGAAAGATGGTAAGGCAGAGGTTCCAATGGACTTTGTTTCAGCAATGCGCGAAAAAGATATTTTTGTAGTTGCTTGTGCTGACTTGCTCAGTTTAACACTTCTAAAAGAACCAGGTGCTTGGGGTGCTAATGCTGTTGTAGGTAACACGCAACGATTTGGTGTTCCTATGGGATTTGGAGGACCTCACGCAGCTTATTTTGCTACGGAAGAAAAGTATAAGCGTGTAATTCCAGGCCGTATTATAGGCGTGTCTAAAGACAAGGATGGTAATAAGGCCTTACGTATGGCTTTACAGACTCGCGAGCAACATATTCGAAGAGAAAAGGCGACCTCCAATATTTGTACTGCCCAGGCATTATTAGCAAATATGGCGGCAATGTATGGCGTTTATCATGGCCCAGAAGGCTTAAAAGCAATTGCAAATCGCATACATGCAACGACAGTCCTGCTCGGAAATAAATTAACTAGTCTTGGCTTTGAGCTAAATAATAAAACATTCTTTGATACTCTTTCTCTTAATATTGATACATCTACTCTTGAGAAAGTGCGTCATCTTGCTGAAGAGCGCGGAATCAATTTCTTTTATGGAGCAAACGAAATTCGAATCTCTGTAGATGAAACCTGTTTCGAAGATAGAATGTCTAAAGTATTGGATGTATTTGAGCAGGTTGCGAATAAATCTGTGGATAGAATATGGGATCTTGAATCAGTAGACGCAATACCTGCTGACATAAAAAGAGCTTCAGATTACATGCTACACCCAGTGTTTAATTCCTATCATACCGAGTCTGGTATTATGAGATACCTAAAAACACTTGAGAACAGAGATTTGTCCTTGACACACTCAATGATTTCTTTAGGTTCATGTACGATGAAATTGAATGCTGCATCAGAAATGATACCAGTTTCATGGCCAGAATTTTCAACCATTCACCCTTTTGCTCCAAATGATCAGGTTACAGGATATCATCTGATTATCGATGAATTGAGTAAGGCTTTGTGCGAAATCACTGGTTTCACAGATTGTTCATTGCAGCCAAATTCTGGTGCTCAAGGTGAATATACTGGTCTGATGGCGATCCGCCAATACCATATTAGTAGAGGAGAGGCACATAGAAATGTTGCAATTATACCTTCTTCAGCACATGGGACAAATCCGGCATCTGCTGTAATGGCAGGAATGAAAGTAGTCGTGGTGGCCTGTGATGAACGTGGAAATATTGATGTAGTAGATCTAAAAGCTAAGGCAGATGAGCATAAAGAGAACCTGTCCGCTTTGATGGTTACTTATCCATCTACTCATGGTGTATTCGAAACTTCTATTCGTGAGATATGTGATTATATCCATGCATCTGGAGGGATGGTTTATATGGATGGAGCAAATATGAATGCTCAAGTAGGTTTAACAAACCCGGCACTTATCGGTGCAGATGTTTGTCACCTTAATTTACATAAGACTTTCGCAATACCACATGGAGGTGGCGGACCTGGAATGGGACCAATCTGTGTAAATGATCACTTGGCACCTTTCCTTCCAAAACATGTATTTATTGAAACTGGTGGAGAGCAGGGTACAAGTGCCGTTTCAGCTGCACCTTTCGGATCTGCAAGTATCTTGTTGATTTCTTATGGATATATCAAAATGTTAGGGGCACAAGGTTTAGTAGATGCGACAAAAATTGCAATACTAAATGCGAATTATATAAAAGCTCGTCTTGAGGGAGAGTATTCTGTATTGTATACAGGAGACAATGGTAGAGCTGCGCATGAAATGATTATTGACCTAAGACCATTCAAGGCTTTTGTAAGCGCAGAGGATGTTGCTAAACGTCTAATGGATTATGGATTCCATGCACCTACCTTATCATTTCCTGTTGCTGGTACGATTATGATCGAACCAACAGAAAGTGAGGATTTAGCAGAATTAGACAGGTTCTGTGATGCATTTCTTCAGATCAAAGCTGAAATTGATGAAATCGCAAGAGGTGATGTGGATGGGCAGGACAATGTATTGGCGAATGCTCCTCACTGCTTGAGTCTTGTAACTGCTGATGAATGGAATCAGCCTTATTCAAGATCAAAGGCCGCATATCCGTTGGATTATATCAGAGCTCAAAAGTTCTGGCCAACAATACGCCGAGTAGACAATGCTCAAGGGGATAGAAACCTAATTTGTACTTGTCCTCCTCTGGAGTCTTATATGGAAGAATAATTCAATTTTGAAGCATAAATTAAATTCGCTTGAAGGAGTTCTTCCTTCAAGCGAATACTTTATAAAAGGGAATCTAAAGGAATGATAGTTGTAACAGGAGCTGCTGGGTTTATAGGAAGTTGTTTAGTTCGAAAATTAAACAATGAGGGGCATAGAAATTTGATCTTAGTAGATAAATTTAACCGTTCAGATCGGGCTAGAAATCTGCATAATAAAGGGTTCATAGCAGAACTTGATCGAGCAGACCTATTTGAGTGGCTAGATCGCTTTGGAGATGCCGTTACTTTTGTATATCACATCGGTGCACGCACAGATACGGCTGAGCAGTCTAAGGAAGTTTTTGACGAACTAAACCTTGATTATTCAAAAAAATTATGGTCGTTTTGCTCAGGAAAAGGAATTCCTTTCATGTATGCTTCTAGTGCAGCAACTTATGGATTAGGGGAGAAAGGTTATGTTGATTCTCATGATGTGGTTAAAGATCTCAAACCATTGAACCCTTATGGGGATTCAAAAAATGAATTTGATAAATGGCTTTTGGAGCAGGATCATTCTGCTACCAATTGGGCTGGGTTTAAGTTTTTTAATGTCTATGGTCCAAATGAATTTCATAAAGGCCGCATGGCCTCTGTTATATTCCACACTTTTAAGAACATAAATAATACGGGAGAAATGAAGTTGTTTCGCTCCCACAAGGATGGAATTGCTGATGGTCAGCAAATGAGAGACTTTGTTTATGTAAAGGATTTGGTAGACGTTCTCTATTTCTTCTTTGAAGAGAAAAGAACGTCCGGGATTTATAACTTAGGAACAGGTAAGGCAAGATCATTTTATGATCTAGCAGCATTGACCTTCTTGTCTATGGGTAAAGAACCTGCTATTAGCTTTATTGATACGCCCGCTGATATTAGAGATAATTACCAGTATTTTACTGAAGCCGATATGTCAAAGCTCCGAGTAGCTGGTTATGAGTCAGAATTTTCAAGCCTTGAAGATGGCGTAGCTGATTACGTTACAAATCATTTGATTCCCAACGATGTGTGGTAATTCAATTGTTTATTGCATAAGGGTTCAGCCCTGAATAATAGATGAGAGTCCATTCTTCTCCAAACT
Source organism: Saprospiraceae bacterium (assembly GCA_029252685.1). Classification (GTDB taxonomy): domain Bacteria; phylum Bacteroidota; class Bacteroidia; order Chitinophagales; family Saprospiraceae; genus AM-2324. The sequence continues at coordinate 7,232 of JAQXAY010000142.1, forward strand.
TAATATACTTGCGCTGTATTGCCAGTTTATCCTTTTTGTGGAGGATGGTCTCTTCAATCAAAAAATCATTGATAGGAATTAATACGCGCTCGAAGTCACTAAATTCAAAATCAATGGATCTTTGGAATCTCCAAGCATCCTTGCTCCAAAAGAATTTACCATCTTGAAGTTCTTCTTTTTTAGCATAGCTAGGCAGCCCTTCTAATGGGAAGCTTATATGATCTACCTGGTAAAGACTGTCTCCATGGAATGACTTATAGAATTGCATAAAGTCCTGCGGAATTTCTTTAATAGTTGCGGTGTCTTGATTGTTTTTCGTGCAGCTGATAATGCTGATGAGTAAAGCTGATAGAATTAAATAACGCATGCTATATTTTCTTTTCTAATAAATGAATTGCCTTAAGGATAATGCTTTTTTCAGAAGATGTTTCACTCTGATGCACCGATTTAAAGAAATTTTCTTTGAGGGTATTGAATGTAGTTGGTCCTATTGCAACAGCTGGGGTATCCTTGTTCCCACCATTCTTCAAGTAAGCTATCACATTCAGTGGAGAGGTGAATAGGTTTATTGCTACATGGGGCAGAACAACTTTGTCTTTAGGCTCGTTATTATACACCACTAGAGGAATAGCTTCATATTGGATGTTATCATTTTCAAAGCTAGCTTTAGAGTTTTTTGCTCGAGCAAACAATACTCTTTTACCTCGGGCAAAGGCATTGAAAGCTTTTTTGCTCACAGGGATTTCACCATTGCCTGCGAAGGATGTTTGGTAGCCAAGTGTTTTAATAGCCTGGTGCCCTGCATTGCCTAGACTTGCAAGCTGGTAGCTTGAAAAGCTCTCTTTCCCATATAATTCATGGAAATATTCGACTCCTTTTTTACTGTAAAAAAAAAGTATGTCAGCATCGGGTGCATGCTGCTTTTTAGCTGCAGAGAAATCTACAAGGCTTTCTGCCTTAAGCTGGATTCCATAAGTGTTAGAATAGAACAGAATACGTTCTTCTTCTAGGGATCTGCTTATGAAAACGCTGCGACTCATGATTCCTTTTGAATTAATTGATTGTATATTTCATCAGCAAGATTGACACTTGTCGACCTGGAGAGATGTACAAATCTTACAGGTGCATCCCAAGCATTCGCTAAAGCTGCATTTACATGAAAATTGCCATGTTCGTCTTGCTCACAATGAACGCCCAAAGGCATTTGACAACCACCATCCATCAATTGTAAAACCCTGCGTTCTACATTAGTACATCTTGCAACTTCTGCATGGTGTATTTGACGAAGCACTTTTCGAGTTTCAGTATCGGATTCCCTAACCTGAAGCGCTACTACTCCTTGTGCTGGAGCAGGTACAAATTCTCTTGGATTAAGGTCTATAAATTCAAAGTCAGAGAGATCGATTTTAAGGCGATTTAAGCCAGCTTTGGCTAGGACAATGGCGTCAAAATCTCCATTTTTCAACTTTTCAAGACGAGTGGGGACATTACCTCTGATATCTGCAATCTGAAGATCTGATCTGTAATGCAGAAGTTGTGCCTTTCTTCGGGCAGAAGAGGTTCCCACTTTTGCGTTGTCTCCTAGTTTTAATGCTTTGGCTTGAACAGATGATTTTTTGATAACCAGACAATCTCGAGGATCTTCCCTGTAGGAAAGAGCAGTTAGACATAGACCTTCTGGATTTGTTGTTGGCATATCTTTCATCGAGTGAACGGCAAAATCTACTCTTCCATCAATCAAGGCATCCTCAATCTCTTTTGTGAAAAAGCCTTTGCCTTCCATTTTGGAAAAACCAATATCCTGAATTTTATCTCCTCTAGTCTTGATAATAACGATCTCAACGTCTTGACCACTCTTTACGAGTTGGTCTTTGATGAAATTTGCTTGCCAAAGTGCAAGCTTACTACCTCTTGTTCCAAGTTTCAGTGTCTTCACGTTCTCTGCTTTAAATTTCTTGTAAATGTCTCTATATAATTGTAGTCGGACAAGTTAATTAAGAACTTTATTACTTTTTTCAAAAAATGGTATAATATTTCTAACTTTGCGAAATGCAAATAACAGCTCAGGAATTAGCCGCATTCATCGATGGAAAAGTTGAAGGAGATCCAACGATTTCTATACATGGTCCGTCCAAAATAGAGGAAGGTCAGCCAGGTACAGTAAGCTTTCTTGCTAATCAAAAGTATGAATCATACATATATACCTCAAAGGCTTCAGTTATTTTAGTGGAAAAAGATTTTCAACCTGCAGGAGATATTCATGCTACTTTGATTCGAGTAGAGAACGTGTATGAAAAGGTCGCAATGTTGTTGAATAAGTTTGGCGAACTTCAGGGAGAGGAAAAAGTAGCAGAGATACATAGCTCTGCGGTGATTGATGATAGTGTCCAGATGGATGATTCTGTCTCAATTGGCGCAAATACTGTGCTAGAGAAGAATGCTGTCATCGGCAAATACACTGTTGTGTATCCTCAAGTATATATTGGTTCAAATGTAAAAATTGGTTCTAACTGCATAATTTATCCAGGTGTAAAAATATATAAAGACTGTGAGATTGGCTCAGGTTGTATTCTTCATAGTAATTGTGTTATAGGCAGTGATGGTTTTGGATTTGCTCCTCAATCAGATGGATCCTATAAAAAGATAGCTCAGCTTGGGAATGTTATCCTTAAGGACCGAGTGGATGTAGGTTCCAATGCCGTTATTGATCGAGCGACTATGGGATCTACTGTAATAGAAGAAGGAGTAAAACTTGATAACTTAGTACAGATAGCCCATAATGTTGTCGTTGGTGCAGATACAGTTATTGCTGCTCAATCAGGGATAGCAGGCTCTACAAAAATTGGTAAACGAGTTATGATGGGTGGCCAAGTGGGTATTGCAGGTCATCTGCAAGTAGCTGATGAGGTTAAGATACAAGCTCAGGCGGGTATCAATTCAAGTGTGAAAGAAAAAGGTAAAGCAATGTTTGGAACTCCTGCATTTGCGTACAGAGATTTCTTAAGATCATACTCGATCTTTAAAAAGTTGCCAGCATTGGCTGATCGACTTAGGAAAATAGAGAAAGAAAACAATAAATAACCATATTGGCTTAGGCTTAGAAAAATTCAATTTATGAATCAACAAACCATCAAAAGCACCCTTCAATTAAATGGTGTGGGTTTGCACACAGGTAAAGCTGTTGCTTTGGAGTTTTTTCCCGCGGAGGTAAATCACGGAATCAAGTTTAGGAGAGTTGATTTGGAAGATCAGCCTATATTAAAAGCTGATGTTGGACTAGTAGATTCTACAAATCGTGGTACCTGCTTGAAAAGTAAGGATGTTGAAGTGCATACTGTCGAACATTTGATGTCAGCGCTTATTGCACTTGGTGTTGATAATGTGATGATTGATGTTAATGGTCCTGAAATTCCAATTATGGATGGAAGCGCCAAAATGTTTTTTGATGCTATAAAAGAGGTTGGATTAAAGGAGCAAGATAAAGAACGGGACTATTTTGTTGTTGAAGAACCTATCTTCTTTAAAGACGATAATGGTGAAACTGAATTGATCGCACTTCCGTATGATGGATTTCAGGTTACAACTATGATCGATTTCAACTCAAAAGTATTGGGTACACAACATGCTCAATTGAATAGTTTAGATGATTATGAATCAGAAATTGCTTCTTGTAGAACCTTTGTGTTTCTGCATGAATTAGAAGCATTGTTTGACCAAGGACTTGTAAGAGGAGGGGATTTAGACAATGCTGTTGTTCTTGTTGATAAGGTCCTTAGTGAAGAAGCTTTAAATGCACTGGCAGAAAAAATTGGAAAGCCAGGTATCAAAGTAGAAAGTGAAGGCGTTTTGAATACGACAGACCTTTATTTTAGAAATGAACCTGCAAGACATAAATTATTGGATGTAATAGGCGATCTTGGGCTAATTGGTGCTCCAATCAAAGGGAAGATCATTACAAACAGGCCTGGGCATACAGCAAATGTTCAGTTTGCAAGAGTCCTTAAGAAGGCTTATTTAATGCAAAAGAAATCGAGAAATATTCCTAAGTATGATCCGAATATTGAACCGATTTATGATGTAAATCAGATACAGGAGTTATTGCCACACCGTTTTCCTTTTCTTATGATTGACAAAATCATAGAGGTTTCTGAGAATCATGTGGTAGGTGTTAAGAATGTTACGATGAATGAGCATTTATTCCAGGGGCACTTTCCAGGGAATCCAATATTTCCAGGAGTTCTACAGGTAGAAGCAATGGCTCAGACAGGTGGTATTCTTGCTTTGCTACTTCAAGAAGACCAAAAAGGTTGGGATACTTACTTTTTGAAAATTAATAATACCAAGTTTAAAGGGATGGTAAGACCTGGAGACACTCTAGTCTTTAAACTTGAACTAATGGCGCCAATTAAGCGCGGTATTGTTCAGATGTACGGTGCTGCTTATGTTGGAGGAAAGCTGGTGTCTGAGGGTGAATTTACAGCTCAGATTGTTCAGCGGAAATAAAATGGGTTTAGAATAAAATTGAATCTTAGATTTTATGGATTTACGAAATATACACCCAGGAGCAAAGATTGGGAAAAATGTGAAAATTGAACCTTTTGCAACGATTGAGGAGGATGTTGTTATTGGAGACAATACATGGATTGGTCCCAATGCATGTATAATGAATGGAGCAAGAATAGGGAAGAATTGTCAGATACATCCGGGAGCAGTAGTTTCGGGGATACCACAGGATTTAAAGTTTGAAGGCGAAAATTCCACACTAGAAATAGGAGATAATACAATCGTACGTGAATTTTGTACACTGAATAGAGGGACAAATGCTAATGGTACGACAAAGATTGGCAGGAACTGTTTGTTGATGGCCTATGTGCATGTGGCACATGACTGTGAGATTGGTAATCACTGTGTCCTGGCGAACAATGCAACACTAGCTGGTCATATTATAGTTGGTGATTGGGTTACTATTGGTGGCAAAGTAGCAATTCATCAGTTTGTTAAGATAGGAGATCATGTAATGATTGGTGGTGGATCACTTGTACGTAAGGATATACCACCTTATGTAAAAGCAGCAAGGGAACCTTTATCTTATGTGGGTGTAAACTCAATAGGTTTGAAACGCCGCGGATTTTCTTCTGATCAGATCCATCGTATGCAAGATATATATAGGCTCTTGTTTGTCCATGGTAAGAATTATAATTCTGCTCTTGATCTTATCCGTGAGGATTTAGAAAGTTCAGAGGAAAAAGATAGCATCTTGAATTTTCTTGAGCAGTCTGAACGAGGTGTACTTAAAGGGTTTAGTGGGCGTAAATAATTAGTATGAACCTATCTGTTAACAAGGTTGGTAAGCGCTTTTTGAATACATGGATATTTAGGGATATTTCATTGAGCTTAAAAAGTAGTAATACCTATGCTCTTGTTGGCCATAATGGCTCTGGAAAGTCTACCTTACTGCAGATTTTAGCTGGTTACCTAAGTCCATCTGAAGGGGAGGTTTCTTTTGTTCAAGACGGGGTAGAAATAAAAAGAGATGATATCCATAGGTATCTATCGTTCTGTAGTCCATATACCGAGTTAATCGAGGAGCTAACCTTGGAGGAGCATATTAAGTTTCATAATAAGTTTAGACCTTTTGTTGAGGGACTTGATGCACGTGCAGTCATGCAGATTATGAATCTAGATCATGAATGGGATAAGACCGTTCGTTTCTTTTCTTCAGGAATGAAACAAAGATTAAAATTGGCTTTAAGTATTCTCAGCGATTCCAGTTTTATCTTATTGGATGAGCCAAGTACAAATCTCGATAAGCAAAGCACAGATTGGTTTTTGAAAACTCTTGAGCGTTATCGTGGAGATCGGTTAGTAATAATTGCATCGAATGTTGAGGATGATCTTCGGCTTTGTAACGAAGAAATATCAGTAGAGCGCTACAAATAAAAAAAGCCCGGAAGTTTTCCGAGCTTTTTTTTATTCTAAAAACTTATATCCTATTCCTCTAACTGACTTGAAGAATTGAGGTTCTTTTGGATTCTCTTCAAAATATTTTCTGAACGAAAGAATAAAATTATCGATTGTTCGAGTTGAAGGATATACATCATAACCCCATACGAACTGGAGAATCTGTTGTCTAGAAACTACCTCGTTTTTCCGTTCTATCAATAGCTTAAGAAGCATAGCCTCCTTTTTGGTCAATGTAATATCTCCATTCACACCTTTAGCTTCGAAAGTAGAAAAATTGACTTTATTTTTACCAAACTCATAATACTCCATGTCTAATTTGGGCGTCTTTTGGCTTCTTGAGATTAGCTTTTTGACTCTCAATTGGAGTTCTTCAAGATTGAATGGCTTTGCTAAATAATCATCAGCACCTTTCTTTAAGCCCGCAACACGGTCTGGTGGAGAATCTTTCGCTGTCAAAAATATGATGGGTGTTTCAGTGTCTGTGAGTCTTATTTGTTCACAGATCTGAAGGCCAGATATTTCTGGAAGCATGATGTCAAGTATAATAAGGTCAAAGTGTTGTTCCTGAAAGTATTTCATGGCATCTTTTCCATTATCCGTAGTGACAACCTCATAGTCATCCATCTCAAGATTTAGCTTAACTACCTTGCGGATATTTTCTTCGTCTTCAACTAATAGAATACGCATGTTTATAATTTAGAATTCAATAATGAATTTAGTCCCTGTTGGGCTGTTGTCTTCCACTTCAATGGAAGCACCCAGAGCTGCTACAAATTCTTTCACGATATATAACCCCAAACCAGTACCTTTAGTTTTACGAGTATCTTCATTACCTATTCTATAGAATTTATTAAAGATTTTTGTCTTATCCCCGTCAGGTATCCCCACGCCATTGTCACTTATTATTAATTGAGGCTTAGGCTCATCAGTAAGTACAATATTTATCTCAGGTATATTGATGTTGTACTTAATGCCGTTTTCGACAAGATTCTTTATGATTGCATACAAGCCTTCTTTATCGGTAGATAAGACAAGGTCGTCCTCTGGTAAATTCAAATTTATTTTTGCCAAAGGGTGGCTATTGCCTAAGGTGAACACACTGTGTTCGATGAGCATGTTGATAGGTATCTCTTCAAAATGCGGGATAAAGGCTTTTTCAAGTTTGGCTGAAAGAAGTAGGTCATTAACCAAATTTTCAAGTCTATTTGATTCAGTAAGTGCAGATTTTAAGAGGTCATCTTTTTTTTCTTTGGGAAGCTCACGTTTAAGAAAAGTTTGTAGAATCAATTTAATGGATGCAAGTGGAGACTTTAGCTCATGGGTTATTGAAAGCAAAAAATTTCGTTGCTGATTAGCTGCATCTACCTCTCTATTGAAGCTTTTATTGATTTGGAAAATACCTATAAATAATAGGACAATAAAAACAGTAGCTTCCCCAATGATCATATTTCGCTGCCTTGTGTAGTCATGGTTCAATTTGACCACATTTGCTTGTTCGAGAAATTGTGCTTCACTTATTTCCGGATTGTTGGCTATTGCAATGATTTTGATCAGTTCAATCTTTGCATTCAAGGCATCATTATTCTTGACTATTAGCAGCAATGTCCACCAGGTTAAGGCAAGGATTAGGTAAAAGAAAAGCCCGTAACTCAAAAACTTGATTCTTTTAGATCTTTTCGTCATTGAATTTTTTTACTACAATATAACTCCTCTAGATTAGATATGTGCAATGGTTTTTTGATTTGGGTATAGATCTTTAAAAAATGACTTTTTGATTGAAAACCTATCTGTTATATAGGAGTTAAATTTATATTTTGGACTTTACCTCTTGTGGAAACTATTAGTAAGTTTTAGTTAGTACTTAGAGAAATTTATAAGGCGAGGCAGCGTATTAAGTTAAATTTTCGTTAAGGAAATGTGATGTAAAAACATTTTTATATTATATCTTAGCATGGTAACCAAGACTAAAAAGACCCATTCCAATCAGTAATCATTATTTTTAGGTTTGGGATTTTTAATAGTTGTTACGATGTATAAATTTTCAATTATTTAAAATCTGAATTAGTATGAAAAAACTTTCACTAGTTTTATCTATTATCCTTTTCTGTGTGGGAGGGATAATCGCACAGAGGACGGTGACTGGGGTTGTAAATGACGCCTCAAGTAGCCCTCTTATCGGAGCGAGTATACTAGTAAAGGGAACAGCTACAGGTACAATCACCGATGTAGATGGTAATTTCTCTATTAGTATTCCCGATGGAAACAACATGCTTGTTGTTAGTTACACTGGTTTTGAAACTCAAGAAGTAGATGCTACTGGACTAAGTACCATCGAAATTGTAATGGCTGAAGGTGTTGTTCTTAAGACAGCAGTTGTTACGGCTCTTGGTATTAAAAGAGAAGAGAAAGCTGTAGGATATGCAGTACAGGAAGTTGGTGATGAAGCGATCACTAGATCGGGAGCAACATCTGCCCTGGGTGCACTTCGTGGTAAAGCTGCGGGTGTTACTGTAACACAGTCTTCTGGTGCTGCAGGTGGTGGTCAGCGTATCATTATCCGTGGACAGACTTCATTAAGTGGTAATAACCAAGCTCTATTAGTTGTAGATGGTGTACGTATCAATAACAGTTCTTTCCAGACGGAAAGTAATGTTGCTGGTGTTGCCAACTCAAATAGAGGTATGGATATTAACCCAGATGATATTGCATCAGTAAACGTACTTAAGGGTGCGGCGGCAACTGCACTTTATGGTGTAGACGGTGCGAATGGTGTTATCATTATTACAACAAAGAAAGGTGCATCTGGCGATAAGCGTTTTAACGCATCTGCTGGATACAGCGTAGCTTTTGACAGAGTTTCTAACTTGCCACAGCTACAAAACCAATATGCACAAGGTGGTGGCGGTGCTTACCGTAACCCAGCAACTGGATACCCATTATCATTTGGACCTGCTATTGATACTATCTTTTGGGATGGTACAGATGGTAATCCATATGACAAGAATGGTAATGTAATCGGAGCAACGGAGGCAGCTAATACACCAGGTGCAATTCCAGTTTCCGCTTATGATAACCTTGGTAATGTATTCCAAACTGGTATCACGAACCAAGCGAACTTCTCAATTGACGGAGGAGACGAAGATGCAAATTTCCGTTTCTCAATGTCAAATTTGAATCAAGAAGGTGTTATACCAAAGAATACTTACGAAAGAACTACTTTCCGTTTAGGTTCTGGTCTTAAGCTTACTGATAAATTGAATGTACAGGCTTCAGCTAGTTACGTGAAGAGTGAAGGTTACAGAATCCAGCAGGGTTCAAATACTTCTGGTCTTTTGCTAGGTCTATTGCGTACATCTCCAACCTTTGATAATACAAATGGTATAGATGATCCAGCAAATGATCCTGCTTCTTACACTATGCCTGATGGATCTCAGAGAAACTATCGTGGTGGTGGTGGTTATGATAATCCTTTCTGGATTATTAATAATGCACCTCGTATCGATGAGACAAACAGATTCATGGGTAACTTGTCAATCAACTATGCTCTTGACCAATGGTTCAATGTTAATGCAACTGTAGGTACTGATGTATATTCTGACAGAAGAATCCAGAATTTCGAGATCGGTTCAAGAACTGCTCCTGCAGGTCGTGTACAAGAGGATGATTTCTTCTTCAGAAACTTCGATGGTTACTTCAATGTAAATGGTCGTGGTTCTTTATCTGATAAGATCAACATGGGATACTTAGCAGGTGTGAATCTGTATGATGAGAAGTTAGAGAACTTCTACACTACAGGTAATGGTCTTGCATTCCCTGGATTTGTGAATATTTCAAACGCTTCTGAAGTAAGTAGTGGAAAAGGATTATTCAGACAAAGAAATATGGGTATCTATGCTCAGGTTGATTTTGCATTCGATGATTTCTTATTCCTAGCAGCTACTGCTCGTCAGGATTACGTATCATCTCTTGTGAATCCTGACGTAGAGTTTGATGCAAGCTCAATTGGTTTCATTTACCCTTCTGTAAACTTAGGATTCGTATTCTCTGAATTGATGCCTAAGTCAGATTTCCTTACATTTGGTAAGCTACGTGCTTCATATGCTGAAGTGGGTGGTGGTGCACCATCTGCATACGGAACTTCAACTGTATTTACTCAGGCTGCTCCTGGTGATGGTTGGGTAGATGGTATTACATTCCCATTTGCTGGTACTACTTCGTTTACGAAGGATAACACTCTTGGTAACCCTAATTTGGTTCCTGAGCGTTCAATCACAACTGAAGTTGGTTTAGATCTTAGATTCTTCGGAAATCGTTTAGGTTTAGATGCTACATACTACAACAGAAAGTCTATTGATATGATTCTTCCTGTTGCACTTCCAGGTTCAACTGGTTATACATCAGCATTACTTAATGCAGGTGAACTAAGTTCAAAAGGTTATGAGATCATTCTTACGACTACTCCTATTGAGAGAGACAATTTCTCTTGGGACTTATTAGTTAACTTCGATAAGAACGTAACACTAGTTGAGCGTCTTGCTGAAGGTATTGAGTCTCAATATCTAGGTGGATTTATCTCTTATAACATTGCTGGACAGCCATTTGGCGTTATCTACGGTGGTGCTTACCAAAGAGATAATACAGGAGATGCTAATGATGATGGTCTTACGCTTCCTGATGGAAACATTGTGATCAATGATGATCCATCTAGTCCTGAGTACGGATACCAAGTTCCTGATGCATCATTGAGAGTGGTTGGTAATCCTAACCCTGACTTCACAGTTGGTTTCAATAATACATTGACTTACAAAGATCTTAAGCTTTCATTCCTTATCGATTGGAAACAAGGTGGTGAGATGTGGAATGGTACTCAGTGGGCATTGACTTACTTCGGTATGTCTCAAGTTTCTGCTGAAAACCGTGGTGATGTAGTTGTATTTGATGGTGTACTATCTGATGGTTCTCCAAACAATATTCCTGCTACACTTGATCAAAGCTACTACACATCTTCAGTTTCTGGTTTCGGTTCTGTAGATGAGGGATTTGTTCAGTCTACATCTTGGGTACGTCTAAGAGAGATTTCTCTTTCTTACGATCTTAATCCAAAAATGTTCTCTGGTAACTTTATCGAAGGAGGATCAGTATTTGTAACTGGACGTAACTTATGGTTCTGGACTCCTTATGAAGGTGTTGACCCAGAGACTAGTTTGACTGGTTCATCTAATAACGGACAAGGTGTTGATTACTTCAACATGCCTGGTACAAGATCAGTGATCGCAGGTGTAAACCTTAAGTTTTAATTCCTTACTAACTGATTAAAACAGAGAAAATGTTAAAAAATAAAATATATACGTTTGCTTTAGCACTGATTGTCCTTGTAGGATTTTCATCGTGTGAAAGTTATTTCGAGGGTATCAATGAGAACCCTAATGATCCCACAGACGTATCTCAGGATGTACTTCTTCCTGGGATCGAAGTAAACCTCGGGTTTACTTATGGTGGTGATTTCAGTAGATATGCATCAATTCTAACACAGCATGCAAAAGGTGAAACAAGACAGTGGGCTTCAATTAACAATTACAGTTCATTCTTGCCTGTAAACTTTAATACACCTTGGTCTTTTTCTATGTATGCGGGTGTTTTGAATGATCTTAAGATACTTAAGGAGAAGTCTGCAGAAGACGGCTCAAATTACTACGAAGGTATTGCTTCAATTCTTGAGGCTTACAGTTGGATGCTGATGGTGGATTTCTTCAATGATGTTCCATTCTCTGAAGCATTCCAAGGTACTGATATTATTCAGCCTACTTATGATGATGCAGCTTCAGTTTATGCTGGTGTGTCTACTCTATTGGCTGCTGGTATTACTAAAATGAGTGAAGAAGCTACTGGTAGAACTCCTGGAGCGGATGACCTGATGTATGGTGGTGACGGTGCTTCATGGGTTAAGTTTGCACACGGTCTTACTGCAAGAATGCACTTGCACCAGAAGAACTATTCTTCTGCTTTGACTTCAATCGGCTCTTCATTTGAAAGTGCTGCTGATGAAGCATCTGTTCAGTTCCTTGCAGGTTCTACAACAGCTGCTCCTTGGTTCCAGTTCAACAGAGATAGAGGTGATATCCAAGTGGGTGACGCTATGGCTGCTTTACTTTCTGCAAATGCAGATCCAAGAGAGTCATTGTTCACGCCTACATTTGATGGATCACATCCAATATTTATTGACGGACGTGCAGTTCCATTAATGTCTTATGCTGAAGCTGAGTTCATTAGAGCTGAGTGTCTTCTTCAAACATCTGCTGACCAAGGTGATGTAGATGCTGCTTTTGCAAGTGCAGTTGCTGCTGGTTGTGAAAAGTACGGAGTTGATGCTACTGCTGCATCTGATTATGCTGCTGGATTAGGATCTGCTGATCTTAATGCAATTATGACTCAAAAGTACATGTCTATGTACATGGAGCCAGAGGCATTTAATGACTACCGTCGTCACGAATTACCAGCTTTAACACCAAATGCGGGTTCAGCGATTCCTAACAGATTCCCTTACCCGGAGGAGGAGATATTATATAACACGAATACTCCAGCTGTAGATATCTTTACAGACAAGGTATTCTGGGATAATTAATTATTAGAAAAAAAAATCGTTTATGCGAAATATAAAAATTTGGGGATTATTTATTCTTTCTTCCCTATTCGTTTTTACTTCATGTGAGGAGGAGAAATTGACTCCTTTCGATGATTTTTCTGAAGGCGCTGATCTTGTTGCAAGTGCTCCGGTTCCGAACTTTTTCGGACTCCAGACATTGACAACTTCTTCTACAGATTTCACTGTAGACGCTATCGGAACGCTTGCTGTTAGTTCAGTAGATCTTTATGCAACGCATAAAGATGGTACGGGTGCAATCGCTGCAGGTCCTACTCAGTTTAAAAGCGTAAGTAGTTTTCCTGCTGCTGTGAATGTTACAGCACAAGAAATAATGACTGCTTTGGGTATTACTGAAGCTGATGTTGCTCTAGGTCAAAGTTTTGAAATTACTATGACTATGGAGACTGGATCAGGTACTTTAGCTCCAAATACAAAAGTTGTTTTGGATGTATCTTGTCCTTCAGCTCTTGAAGGTGATTATTCTGTAACTACAACTTATGAGGCACACGATTGTATAGCTGACTATCCATCAAATACGACGGATGTTACTATTGCAAAAGTAGCTGATGGTATTTACAGTATAGCTGATATTTCAGGTGGTCTTTACTCTGAAGGATGTTATGTTGATCTTTACACTACTGAAGGTGTAGCAGGCGAAATCAAAGAGGTTTGTGGTGCTATTTCTTGGGAAGGTGTTGTAGATCCTTGGCAGAATCTTTTAGCTGTTGATGGATTTCCGAATTCTGTTGATCCAACTACAGGTGTAATAACTCTTACGATGTCAGGTGATGTTTATGGTGAAACATGGACTTCAGTTTACACGCCGTTATAGGTTTATTGCATTATGCAAATATAAAAAGCACCCTCTTGCAAAAGAGGGTGCTTTTTTTTTGTCAGTAACCTATCGAAAGGATAGTTCGACCAACGACTTTATTTGATCGACTTAAAATAGGACTTGAATACACCTTACAAGATGTTTATATTGTTATAATATTGAAAGCTTTTTATGGAGAATACAATTAACAAGTTTGAGAAGTACCTAGCCTATGAACGAAGAAGTTCAAAGATGACAATACGTGCCTATCAAACTGATTTAAATCAATTGATGATTTTCCTATTGGAGCGTTATGAAGTTAAAGCTTGGAATGCTGCAGAACACAGTATGATACGATCCTGGATCGTTGATCTTATGCAAAGGGGACTTACAAATCGAACGATTAACAGGAAGCTGTCAAGTGCCAAGAGTTTTTTTAAATTTTGTCTCCGGCAAGGATTGTTAGAAAAAGATCCAGTAGCCGAAATTAATATTTTAAAAACAAGCAGTCGATTGCCGTCATTTGCTCATGAAGCCCAAATACTTGATCTGGACCAGTCTGATCTATTTACGGCAGATTTTAGCGGTGCAAGAGATAAGGCTTTGATATTTTGTATATATGGTCTGGGTATTCGGCGTGCAGAACTCATTGGTTTACGAATCAGTTCCTATGATAAAGAACGTTCAGTTATTAGGGTTTTAGGTAAAGGAAATAAAGAACGTGATGTGCCAGTTGTTCCTGCTTTGAAAAAGATTATAGCTAATTACCTTAGTCTTTACAGCAGTGAATTTGGTTATGCTTTAGATTCGCCAATGTTTATTTTGGATAATGGTCTTTTAATTTATCCAAAATTTGTTTATAATGTGGTATCTAAATATTTATCCACAGTTAGTACACTAAAGAAAAAAGGTCCTCATACACTGAGGCATTCCTTTGCAACGCATTTATCAAATCAAGGAGCTGATATAAATGCATTGAAATCATTGTTAGGACATAGCTCTCTAGCAGCTACACAAATTTATACACACAACTCTATTGAGAAATTAAGAGAGGTATACAAGCAAGCGCATCCTCGCTCGAAGGATTCATAAAAAGCTATATCTATCCAAATAGGATGGATAATATATTATCTAACCCGTAAACGTGAAGAAATATGGTTATCAAAACGGAAGCAGTTCAATTTAAAGCAGATCAAAAACTCTTAGATTTTATCGAAAGAAAGTTTAGTAAGCTCAACGTGTTTTTTGATAAAATCACATCTGTAGAGGTTTATTTGAAGTTAGAGAACTCTGGACAGATTAAAGAAAAAATTGTAGAAGCTCTCGTTAATGTACCTGGTGACTCTATTTTTGTAAAAGATTCGAGTAAGTCTTTTGAAGAATCCATAGAGAAAGTTGGATCTTCCCTAAAGAGACAGCTCGTCAAATACAAGGAAAAGAAGAGGGCATAAAAAAAAGAAAAAAAGATTCGCAAGCGAATCTTTTTTTCTTTTTTGCTTAGCAGATTGATTATCAATCAGATGTTTTTAGCTGTTTTATCGGCTATCCGAGAAAACTTTATTTAAAGTGGATTTTTTTTTGAAAGAAGTTTTTTTTTCTAAAATAGTGTCATATATTTGCATCGCCTTACAAAGATAGGGCATTTGAAAAGATTAAAATTATAAGCCGATATAGCTCAGTTGGCCAGAGCAGCTGATTTGTAATCAGCGGGTCGGGGGTTCGAATCCCTCTATCGGCTCTAAGCTTCCTCAGGGAAGTTTTAGGGGGTGCGCCGGAGTGGGAGAGCCGGGCCGGACTGTAAATCCGGTGACTCAGTCTGAATAGGTTCGAATCCTATCACCCCCACACAGTAATCACAAGTCCTGAAGGGCACAGTAGAAGCAAGTAATGGTGTTGATCAGGCTTGCTTGTTGTTGTTTAAAGTGAAGGAAAAAATTTAAGCGGGCGTAGCTCAGTTGGTAGAGCATCAGCCTTCCAAGCTGAGGGTCGTGGGTTCGAGTCTCATCGCCCGCTCACTTTTTTCCACTTAGGATAACAGCCAATGTAGCTCAGGGGTAGAGCACTTCCATGGTAAGGAAGGGGTCGGGGGTTCAATTCCCTTCATTGGCTCTGGTGCAGTTGCGTCAGGGTTATTTGTGGTTATTGACTAGCGAATCTATTTTTTTCTATTGCCTAAAAAATTTCGAGAAATGGCTAAGGAAACATTTGACAGAAGTAAGCCGCACGTGAATATTGGTACTATTGGACACGTGGATCACGGAAAAACTACGCTGACTGCAGCGATTACTTATGTTCTTTCAAAAGACGGACTAGCGGAGAATAAGGGTTACGACTCTATCGACGCGGCTCCGGAAGAGAAAGAGCGTGGTATTACGATTAATACTGCACACGTAGAGTACCAAACTGTTAACAGACACTACGCACACGTAGATTGTCCAGGTCACGCCGATTATGTGAAAAACATGGTTACTGGTGCGGCTCAGATGGATGGTGCTATTCTTGTAGTAGCTGCTACCGATGGTCCTATGCCACAAACTCGTGAGCATATTCTATTGGCACGTCAGGTTGGTGTACCTAAGATTGTTGTTTTCATGAATAAGGTTGACCTTGTTGATGACGAGGAAATGCTTGAGCTTGTTGAGATGGAAGTTCGTGAACTTCTTGATCAGTATGAGTTCGATGGTGACAATTCATCAGTTATTCAAGGTTCTGCCCTTAAGGCACTTGAAGATGAAGATGGTGGTATAAAAGCAATTCAGGAGCTAATGGCTGCTGTGGATGCTGATATTCCAGAACCAGAGCGTTTAATTGACATGCCTTTCTTGATGCCTGTTGAGGATGTATTCTCAATCACAGGTCGTGGTACAGTAGCAACTGGCCGTATCGAGCGTGGTGTGATCAATGTTGGTGACCCGATGGAAATCGTAGGTATGATGAAAGAAGATGAAAAACCTCTTCAATCAACTTGTACTGGTGTAGAGATGTTCCGTAAATTACTAGATAGAGGTGAAGCTGGTGATAATGCTGGTATCCTTCTTCGTGGTATTGACAAGACGGAGATCAAGCGTGGTATGGTTCTATGTAAGCCTGGTTCAGTGAAGCCTCACAAACATTTCAAGTGTGAGATTTACTGTCTATCGAAAGATGAAGGTGGTCGTCATACTCCATTCTTCAACGGTTACCGTCCTCAGTTCTACTTCAGAACTACAGACGTAACAGGTGATGTTAAGTTACCAGAAGGTGTTGAAATGGTAATGCCTGGTGATAACGTAACACTTGATGTTACACTTATCAACCCAGTAGCTATGGATAAAGGTCTTCGTTTCGCGATTCGTGAAGGTGGACGTACTGTAGGTGCAGGTCAGGTGACTGAAATTATTGCATAATACAACCCTTTTGGGTTTGAAATAAAAAAAATAGGCAGCCTTTTGGCTGCTTATTTTTTATTTGTCTTGTTTAAATGCGCAGGATTTTATATTTTTGCACGCGCATTGATTAATTGCGGGCGTAGCTCAGTTGGTAGAGCAGTGGTCTCCAAAACCAAAGGTCGCGAGTTCGAATCTTGCCGCCCGCGCAACAGTCTTTGAATTAATCAAGGAAAAAAGTTAATAAAATGAGTGTATTTACAAAGTTTGTATCCTACAGCAAAGAGAGTTATAATGAGTTAATGTATAAGGTTACATGGCCTAAATTTGATGCATTACTACGTAACACAGTTGTTGTTTGTGTAGCTTCAATAATCCTGACACTAGTTGTGTTTGGAATGGATGCTGCATTCAAATATGTATTGAACATACTGTATTCAGCTTAATCTGAAGCAGTAAACTATATATATCATGGCAGAATCTAAGACAAAATGGTACTCATTACGAGTAATCAGTGGAAAAGAAAGAAAGATTAAAGAACGAATTGATCTTGAGATTGATCGTTCAGGATGGAGAAGCTTTCTGCCATCGGTAATTGTACCAACTGAAAAGGTATATAAAATTAGAAATGGTAAAAAAGTCATTTCTGAGAAAAATATCTTACCTGGGTATATTTTAGTCGAAGCTGATAAGTCTAAACTATCAGGTGAAGTCATATCTACAATAGTCAATATCCCAAATGTGATCCATTTCCTTGGAAATAATCATCCGCTTCCTATGCAAGAAAAGGAGGCTTTTAGATTATTAGGAAAGATGGACGAAACCCAGGAATCTGGAGAAAAGTTAATCGAACCATTCTTGGTTGGCGAATCAGTGAAAATCATTGATGGACCTTTCAATGAATTTATAGGTGATATTCAGGAAGTTAATGAGGAGCGTAAGAAGTTGAAAGTTATCGTAAAGATATTTGGACGAGGTACAGAGGTTGAGCTGAATTTCATGCAGGTTGATAAACATCAATAATAGGGTATTATATAATTAATCATAAAGGTCGGTTTGATAGGGGAATGTCTTTAGACATTGCTTCTACCCTGGAGATAATGACCGTATTTTTAAATCAATTTTACAATGGCAAAAGAGATTGAAGGTTTTGTAAAACTGCAAGTAAGAGGTGGTCAAGCGAATCCTGCTCCTCCAGTAGGACCTGCACTAGGTGCAAAAGGTCTTAACATTATGGAGTTTTGTAAGCGTTTTAACGCTGCAACTCAGGAGATGCAAGGAAAGGTTGTTCCAGTTGTAATTTCAGTTTACAAAGACAAATCATTCGACTTTGTAATTAAGACTCCACCTGCAGCAGTGCAGTTATTGGAGGCTGCGAAGTTGAAGAAAGGTTCTGCAGTATCAAACCGTGATAAGGTAGGTACTGTTACATGGGATCAGGTTCGCGCCATTGCTGAAAACAAGATGTCAGATTTAAACGCATTTAAAGTTGAATCTGGTATGAAGATGGTTGCCGGAACTGCTCGCTCTATGGGGCTTGTAGTGACAGGTGATGCTCCTTGGGAAGCTTAAGAACTTAAGAAACTCACAGAGTTACTTATATACTGATATCTTCATGAAGATATCGCGCTTGAAGGGAGTTTTGTTTAAGGCAAAACGCTAATTACCTCACATTTTTAATTAAGAAAAATGGCAAAGATTTCTAAAAAACGTAAAGTAGCTAATGCGAAAGTAGACAGCGAAGCACTTTACGCGTTGAAAGATGCTATGGCTTTGATCAAAGAAGTAAATACGACAAAGTTTGATGCATCAATCGACGTACACGTTCGTTTAGGAGTAGATCCAAGAAAAGCTGATCAAGCTATTCGTGGAACTGTTACACTTCCTAATGGAACAGGTAAAACAAAAAGAGTTTTAGTATTCTGTACACCTGACAAAGAGCAGGAAGCGAAAGACGCAGGCGCTGATTTCGTTGGTATGGATGAATTGATCACTAAGATACAAGGTGGTTGGTTAGACTTTGATGTTTGTGTTGCAATGCCTCAGGTTATGGCTAAAGTAGGTCGTGTTGCTCGTGTTCTAGGTCCTCGTGGTTTGATGCCAAACCCTAAGACCGGTACAGTAACAATGAACATTTCTCAGGCTGTATCTGAAGTAAAAGGTGGTAAGATCGCTTTCCGTGTGGACAAGTATGGTATCATTCACTCTTCTATTGGTCGTGTTTCATTTGATGCTGAAAAGCTGACAGAAAATGCTAATGAGCTTTTGAGCACATTGGTAAAGATGAAACCTTCCACAGCGAAAGGTATCTATATGAAGTCAGTTACAGTGGCTAGTACAATGAGCCCAGGTGTGAAAGTGGATCCTAAATCTATTCGTTAATTTACCTTTTTGAGGGACTAAATTAAAAAAAATGACTAGAGCAGAAAAAACCGCTGTAATTGAGGAGTTGAAATCAAAGTTTGAGTCATCTCAATTCTTTTATGTTGCAGACTCTTCCGCATTGCCAGTGGAAAAAATAAATAATCTTCGTGGTCTTTTCTTTGAAAAGGGTATCGAAATGCGTGTGGTTAAGAACACACTTGTAAAAAAAGCCTTGGAATCTTTCGGTGAGGAGAAGAATTATGCTCCCCTGTACGATACATTGGCAGGTCCTACTTCAATCATCTTTTCAGATGTTGCGAATGCACCTGCACGTGTAATTAAAGATTTCCGTAAAGATGATGAGAGACCTCTTATCAAATCGGCTTATATTGATTCAGCTGTATTTGTTGGTGACGATCAAATCGACGCACTAGCTAAGTTGAAATCAAAAGAGGAGTTGCTTGGAGAAATTGTTACTTTATTACAATCTCCAATTCAAAACCTTGTTGGTGCATTAAATTCAGGTCAGAACAAAGTTACTGGTCTATTGAAGGCACTAGAAGAGCGCGGCGAGTAATTGTCTGATCGCTTTTCACATTAATGGTACGGCTTCCAAGTAAACGCACCATATATGTTATTAACATTATTGGTAAACTTATTTAAATTTATTTAAAAATGGCTGAATTAAAAGAGCTAGCAGAAACGTTAGTAAATCTAACGATCAAAGAAGTAACTGAATTAGCGGATATCCTTAAGGATGAGTATGGTATTGAGCCTGCTGCTGCAGCTGTAGCTGTTGCTGCTGGACCTGCTGGAGGTGATGCTGGTGGTGCTGAGCAGACTGAATTCGATGTAATTCTTTCTTCTGCAGGTGCTGGTAAACTAAAAGTAGTTAAAGAGCTTAAAGGTCTTCTAGGTCTTGGTCTTAAAGAGGCTAAAGAACTTGTTGACGGTGCTCCATGCCCAGTTAAAGAAGGTATCGCTAAAGACGAAGCTGAGAAAATCAAAGAAGCGCTTGAAGCAGTTGGTGCAAGCGTTGAGGTTAAATAATCAAGCTATTTTAGCTGCGGGCAACCGCATTACAACTTATTGGCTTAGCCGAACCATTTATGGTTTGGCTAGGCCTATTGTTATATGATTACAAATTGAACTATTTTATATATTTCATTGTAATTAGTTTGGGGGAGAAGCATAATATTTTATAGGTTTTTTTGAAAAAAAATCTTTTTTATGCTTTGTAATGTTATTTTTAAAAGAATTTAACAAAAGTTCCCCCCTGATTATTGTTTTATTACGACTTTTTCTTAAAGTGAGTTACAAACTATCCGGATAAGGTTTGTTTCTCAGATTACTATAATCAACTAAGATCTTGGTACATGGCATCTAACGCTACGGCTAAAACTCACGCAGAGTTAAAAAGAGTAAACTTTGGAAAGATCAAACTTCAAGATGAACAACCAGACTTACTGGAAATTCAGTTGAAGTCATTCCATGAATTCTTTCAGTTGGAGACAACTCCAGAGAACAGAATGAATGAAGGTCTCTTTAAAGTTTTTCAAGAAAACTTTCCTATTACCGATACGAGAAACATTTTCGTATTAGAGTTTTTAGATTATTTTATTGATCCTCCTCGTTATTCGATGGATGAGTGTATGCAAAGAGGTGTAACATACAGTGTACCTCTGAAGGCTAAGCTTCGTCTTTCCTGTAACGATGAAGAGCACGTGGATTTTGAAACGATCGTTCAAGATGTATTCTTGGGTAATATACCATATATGACTCCTAAGGGTACGTTCATCATTAATGGTGCTGAACGTGTGATCGTATCTCAATTGCACCGTTCACCAGGAGTTTTCTTTGGACAGAGCTTCCACCCGAACGGCACAAAAATTCACTCTGCGCGTGTAATTCCTTTTAAGGGTGCATGGATGGAGTTTGCAACTGACATTAATAATGTCATGTATGCTTACATCGATCGTAAAAAGAAATTCCCTGTAACTACGCTTCTAAGAGCAATTGGATTTGATAATGATAAGTCTATTCTTGATTTGTTCAATCTCGCTGATGAAGTAGCTGCGACTAAAAAGAATCTTACGGATTCATTAGGACGTAAGTTAGCTGCAAGAGTTCTCCGTTCTTGGACAGAGGATTTTGTGGATGAAGATACAGGAGAGGTTTCTACAATATCAAGAAATGAGATTATTGTAGAACGTGATACCGTTTTGGATGAGAGCAACCTTGAGCTTATCCTTGAGACGGGTGTCAAAGATGTTATCCTTCAAAAGCAGGATGTAGATGTAGATTTTTCTATCATCTATAACACTTTACAAAAAGATCCATCTTCTTCAGAGATAGAAGCAGTTCAGCATATCTACAAGCAACTTCGTGGCGCAGATGCACCGGATGAAGAGACTGCAAGAGGTATCATTGAAAAATTATTCTTCTCAGACAAAAGATATAACCTAGGTGAGGTTGGTCGTTATAAGATCAACCGTAAGCTTGAATTGGATATTGAGAAAGAAACACTAGTACTTACAAAAGAGGATATTATATCTATCGTAAGCTATCTAGTAAACTTGATCAACCAAAAAGCAGATATCGATGATATCGATCACCTTTCAAATCGTCGTGTTCGTACAGTTGGAGAGCAGCTTTATGCTCAGTTCGGTGTAGGTCTTGCTCGTATGGCAAGAACGATCCGTGAACGTATGAATGTTCGTGATAATGAAGTATTTACGCCTACAGATCTTATCAACGCGAGAACATTATCCTCTGTGATAAACTCTTTCTTCGGAACGAGTCAGTTGTCTCAGTTCTTAGATCAAACAAACCCACTTTCTGAGATTACGCACAAACGTCGTATCTCCGCACTAGGACCTGGTGGTCTTTCTAGAGAGCGAGCAGGGTTTGAGGTTCGTGATGTTCACTATTCGCACTATGGTCGTCTTTGTACTATTGAGACACCAGAGGGTCCGAATATTGGACTTATATCAACTTTGTGTGTACATGCAAAGGTGAATAAAATGGGATTCCTAGAAACGCCATACCGTAAGGTTCATTCCGGTTTGGTAGACATGGAAAATCCAGCTCAGTTCCTTTCAGCAGAGGGTGAGGATACAAAACGTATCGCTCAAGCAAATGCGCCTCTAAATGAAAAAGGAGCATTCCTATCGGATCGTATTAAGAGTAGAGAACAGGGTGAATTCCCAGTTTTGACTCCAGATGAAATTGAATTTATGGATGTAGCACCTAACCAAATTGTTGGTGTATCTGCTTCCTTGATTCCTTTCCTTGAAAATGATGATGCGAACCGTGCCTTAATGGGATCAAACATGCAGCGTCAAGCCCTTCCTCTAATCCGACCTTCATCTCCGGTTGTAGGTACAGGTCTAGAAGGTCAAGTCGCTCGTGATTCTCGTATGCTTATCAATGCAGAAGGAGATGGTGTTGTTGAGTATGTTGATGCAAACGAAATTGTTATTTGCTACGATAGAACAGATGAAGATAGACTTGTTTCTTTCGAGGATAACAGTAAGACATATAAATTAATCAAGTTCAGAAGAACGAATCAAGGTTCATGTGTGAATCTTAAGTCTATCGTTCGTAAAGGTGAGCGTGTAACAAAAGGTCAGATTCTTTGTGACGGTTACGCAACTGAAAAAGGTGAACTTGCTTTAGGTCAAAACCTAAAAGTTGCATTCATGCCTTGGCAGGGATATAACTTTGAGGATGCGATCGTACTTTCTGAACGTGTTGTAAAAGAAGATATATTCACTTCTTTACACATTGAGCACTTCGAGCTTGAGGTTCGTGATACGAAGCTGGGTGAAGAAGAGTTGACTAATGATATTCCAAACGTAAGTGAAGAGGCTATTAAGGACCTTGACGAAAATGGAATTATTAGAGTTGGTGCTTGGGTGAAAGAAGGTGATATTCTTATCGGTAAGATCACTCCTAAGGGAGAGTCTGATCCTTCACCGGAAGAAAAACTTCTTAGAGCAATATTCGGTGATAAAGCTGGTGATGTAAAAGATGCTTCAATGAAAGCACCTCCATCAACGAAAGGAGTTATCATTGACAAGAAATTGTTCTCAAGAGCTAAGAAAGATAAAGAGCAAAAAGCTAGAGAGAAAGAGCTGATCTCCAAAATGGAGAACCAGCACAATATTAAGACCAACGAATTAAGGACTATCCTTATTGATAAGCTTTTAACCTTGTTGAAAGGCAAGAAGTCAGATGGTGTTAAGAGTATCTATTCTGAGGTTCTAATCCTTAAAGGAAAAGATTTCTCTCCTGCTATATTGAAAGAGATTGATTACGTTTCTATAGATTATTCAGGTTGGACAGATGATGAACATACCAATAAATTGGTTGCTCGTCTATTGCACAACTACAGCATTAAGCTGAATGAAGAGATCGGTCGCTACAAGCGTCAAGTATTCAACATCAGTATTGGTGATGAATTGCCTGCTTCTGTTCTTCAACTTGCTAAGGTTTACATGGCTAAAAAGCGTAAACTGAAAGTGGGTGATAAACTTGCAGGTCGTCACGGTAACAAAGGTATCGTGTCTAGAATAGTTCGTATGGAAGATATGCCTTTCCTAGAAGATGGAACTCCAGTTGATATCGTGTTGAACCCACTGGGTGTACCTTCACGTATGAACCTTGGACAGATCTTTGAAACAGTACTTGGATGGGCAGGTGAAAAACTTGGACTTAAGTTCTCTACACCTATATTTGATGGTGCCAAATCTGAAGAAATTGAAGAATATATCCAACAGGCTAATCTTCCTTCTTTAGGTCAAACCTATCTATATGATGGTGGTACAGGGGATAGATTCCACCAACAGGCAACTGTGGGTGTGATCTACATGCTTAAGTTATCACACATGGTAGACGATAAGATGCATGCTCGTTCAATCGGACCTTACTCACTTATTACGCAGCAACCACTTGGTGGTAAAGCGCAATTTGGTGGTCAGCGTTTTGGTGAGATGGAGGTGTGGGCTCTTGAAGCCTTTGGTGCTTCTAAAATCCTTCAGGAGTTATTGACAATTAAGTCGGATGACATTAATGGTCGAGCAAAAGCTTATGAAGCTATCGTTAAGGGAGACAATCTTCCGGAACCTAATATTCCTGAGTCTTTCAACGTATTGGTGCACGAGCTTCGTGGTCTGGCACTAGATGTTAAGTTTGATTAATTTTTGAAATTTATAGCAACTAATATATGTCTTTCAAGAAGAATACAAGTCCAAGTACACAGACCTTCAATAGCATAACTATATCGCTGTCGTCCCCGGATGATATCCTGGAACGCTCGTATGGTGAAGTATTGAAGCCTGAGACTATCAACTATCGTTCTTATAAGCCAGAACGTGATGGTCTTTTCTGTGAAAGAATTTTCGGTCCTGTAAAGGATTACGAATGTTTCTGTGGGAAGTATAAAAGAATTCGATATAAAGGAATCGTTTGTGATAGATGTGGAGTAGAGGTAACTGAGAAAAAGGTTCGTAGAGA
>JAQXAY010000148.1 GCA_029252685.1 Saprospiraceae bacterium
ATCTATGAATTTGAGGGATTGGATGATGAGGGATGGCCACATTGGAAACAGATAAAGACGATTGCTAAGAAAGGAGAACATGAGCAAGAACGTTATTTAAAAGAATTATCAATAAAATATTTTAGCACTTTAATAAAAAAAGAAGATTAAGATGATAAGATCATTAATATTTTTGGCTCTATCTAGTCTGTTATTTGTTTCATGCGCACAGGATAAAGGGCCTAGACAATTTGTTGTTGAGACAAATTATGGGAATATGACTTTTGAGTTGTTTGATGAAACTCCAGGGCACAGAGATAACTTTGTAAAGCTTGTAGATGAAGACTTCTATGATGGCTTGCTATTTCACAGAGTGATGAGTAATTTTATGATCCAAGGTGGAGATCCTGCTTCTAGGGATGCTGCTCCTGGTGTTGGCTTAGGAAGTGGAGGGCCTGGATATACAATTCCAGCGGAGATATTGCCACAGTTTATTCATACCAAAGGTGCTCTTGCTGCAGCAAGACGACCAGATTCAGTTAATCCAGAAAAAGAGAGTTCAGGTTCTCAGTTCTATGTTGTTCATGGAGCTCCTGTAAATCCAAGGATGTTAGATATGTTTAACCAAAGTCGTGGAGATAAATTCACTTATACAGCGGAGCAGAAAAGTGAGTACGCTAGTACTACTGGGACGCCTAATTTAGATGGAGATTATACGATTTTTGGTCGCATGATTTCAGGCTTTGAGGTATTGGATGATATTGCTGTTTCAGAAACAAATAGAGCAAACAGGCCAATGGAAGATGTTACGATGAAAGTAAAAATGCTTAATTAATGTTTAGAAGATTTTTAGTTGTTATACTGGCAGCCGGTTTATTATGGGCATGTTCTAGACCTGTAGCTCAATTTGCATATACAGATTTGGATTATCAGGTGATGGATTCCATATTTTTTGAGAATATCTCTGAAAAAGCGGAGACCTTTTTTTGGGATTTTGGAGATGGCGATACTTCTTATTTAGAAAGCCCAGCACACCACTATTTGAGTTCTGGAAATTATGAGGTTACTCTTAAAGCAGTAAAGGGAAATAAAGTAGATAGTCTGTCTAAGCGTATTCTTGTTCGAGCTACAGATCATTGTTTAGTAGAGCTTGAAACAAATATGGGGACTGTTGTTATAGAACTATACGAGGATACTCCATTGCATAGAGCAAACTTTATGGAACTGGTCGAAAAAGGCTTTTACGACGGTTTATTGTTTCATAGGATTATCGATGGGTTTATGATACAAGGAGGTGACCCCAAGTCTAAGGATTCTAAACCTGGTTTGTCGCTTGGTTCAGGTGGGCCTGGATATACGGTTCCTAATGAGATAGAAGTTGGACATGTTCATATAAAAGGAGCATTGGCTGCTGCTAGGACTGGAGATTCAGTAAATCCAGAACGTAGAAGTTCAGGTTCTCAATTCTTTATAGTGCATGGTTCAAAGCTTAATGAGAAAATGCTTGAAAGTTTTGAAGCTAGAAATGGGATGCATTATTCTCCAGAACAAAAAGCTGATTACCTAAAATATGGTGGCACTCCTTTTTTGGATGGCCAGTATACTGTATTTGGACGTGTAATATCTGGTTTTGAAGTGATCGATACGGTTGCTTCTATTCAGAAGGATGTCAATGACAGGCCTTTAGAGAATATTGAAATGAAAATAAGATTTATAGACTGATTATTAAGTACACCAGCTGTTTTATAACGGCTGGTATACTTGCATCAGTGCATTTAATTCCACATCGTTTTCGAGGCTAGGAATATATTCAAAAATGGCATTTATGGAATCTATGTCCTCTTCAATTACCTCATTGAGGATATTAAATGCATGACTTCTTTCTCCCATTTCGAAGTAAGTAGCTGCTTTGAGGATTTCAATGTGGTTACAGAAAGTATGTTCTTTAGATTCAGTTATACTAGTCAAACACGCATTATAATCTCCTTCATAAAAGTCAAAGCTGCATAGTTTCAACCAATTCTTGGAATTGGTATGATCTATATAGAGACTTTCTTTTAAGTGAGCTTTAGCTAAATGATCTTTGTTAAGGTAAACGTAGATCTCAGCTGCAAGTGTATGGAAATCTTCATTATGATGATTTATACTAATCGCCTGAAGAATGAATTCAAGACTTAGTGTGTAATCACCATCTACTAGTTCTATAAGGCTTAATTCATGGAATATATCCTCTTCGTCTGGATACATCTCTATTGCAAAATGCAGTATTTGCCTTGCTTTCTCTATTTTATCTAAAAACTTAAAACATTGTGCTGTTTGAATATAATGATATACACTTGGTTCAAAATGTTCAATTATTAGGATAAGTTCTTGAAGCGCAAAATCAAAATTATTATTCTCTAAGAATAACTCTAGTTTTTCTTCTATTGCCGGGAAATATTTTTCACAGGAAACATAGGCAAAGTCAAATGCTTCTAAAGCCTCTTGGTACTCTCCTCTTAGCTTGTATATTTTGCCTTTACAAAACCAAAATTGATAGGCAAATGGATTTATATTCAAAACTTGATCAATGAAATTTTCGTATTCCGCAAGTTTATTCTCTTTGATAATTATTCTGCTAAGTTGGGCTTGTGAAAGTTGATTTTCCGACCAAGTAAGAATAGACTGTTTAAAATATTCTTCTGCACGAAAAGGATTGGAGGCTTTCTGGGCAAGCAGACCTTTGTAGTAAAGAATTGTGCTTTCTTGTTCTTCAGACGCGAATTCAATTTTGTCCAACAGACGATCTGCTTCTTCAACCTTATTCATATGATAGAATATTTCTACCTCTAGAACAGATGTATCAAATGGTTTTAAAATGTCAGACGCAAAACGCTGGAGAAATAAATAGGCAGATTCATAATCCTGCTCATAAATATGATTCTGAATCTTTTTATCGATTAGATCTACATTTTCTGGAAACTTAGCCAGAGCAGTATTTATTACGATATCAGCGGTTGAAAATGAGTTGTAATTCCAGTTGATTTCTATCAGTTCGATATACTCCTCTAGACAAAGGAGATCGAGGAAGTGCAGATCGGTAAGTTCACAACCTTGAAGAAGGTTATATATGAACATAAGATTCTTATTATCAGAATGTCTTAGCTTCATGAAAAGGGGTTTTGAGAAACAGCTTAAATTCGGTTAATTAAAGTTTTAATTAATACAATGAGTTTAGGGTTTTTTTAAACTTTAATTTTGCCAATTTCATATTTATGCAATTTAATTTACATAAAAAACATCAATTTGGTGTGTCTGTTAAAATATAATTTTATTGTTCAATTGTATTTTAAAATTAAAAATTGAAATTATTTTTTTGGTCGTAAGAGCCAATTTGTTGGTTGCTAGGTTTGTATATATATGTATTATATTAAAACAACTTATTTGATGCTCAGCTAGTGATTATTCTTTTTGTAAAAAGCACTTATGTATAGTCCAATACCGATAAGTAATCCAGAATAGATGGTTACTTTTTCAAGCTTAAAGCCGGAAAATAGAATAGCGATTAAGGTAGCGATTAAAGGCTGTAAGTAAATGTAGGCGGATACAACGGACGGATTCACAATAGTTAATGCTTTGGCATTCAGGAGGTAATTCAGAAAAGTAGTACCGAATATTACAAATGCAATAGAAAGCCAGATGTTGGGCGGAAAGCTACTTGGGTCTATTTCCAAGAACTCTTTTATTCCAAAAGGACTCACATAAAAAAAGCCAAAGAGAAAAACCCACTTCACAATAGTAGTAGGATTGTACTTCTGCATTAATTTTTTTACTAACACTAAATAGATAGCATAAGAACTGGCATTGATAAGTATTAGCAAGTCACCCCAAATGCTAGTTTGATTTGTTGGATTGTTATTAGTGCCCAGTATCAAGAAGCTTGCCCCTGCAGCTCCTATTATAATTCCAATAACTTTTTGAAGAGTTATCTTCTCCTTTATGTATAAAGAAGATGCAATCAGCACCAGAATAGGTGTAGTTAGCATAATCAATGAAGCATTTACTGGGCTGGTCAATTTTAAACCATTGAAAAAGCATAATTGGTTAATGGCAACACCAAATAAGCCACAAAGTGCGATAAGACCTAGGTCCTTTTTTTCTACTTTCTCATTTACAAAAAACTTGTGAAAAAGGAAGAATAATATAGCACCGCTAGATACTCTCAAAAATATAAATCCATTAGGTCCAATGTATCCATCGCTGAGTACACTTTTAGCAATTGTATAGTTGGCACCATATATAAGGGCAACGATAAAAAGATAAACATGAGCTGTGATTAATGACTTTTTCACGTGTTTAATTTTGGTTTCCAAAAGTACTTTAAATACTTTGTTTAATTTTAGTAAATGGTCAATTATATAAATTAATTCGATTGTAAGAATCTGAATGATATAGGATATATTTGCATGTGTTTTTAATTAATTTTTAAAGAATAAGTAATGAGATATTTAGGTCTTAGCGTTTTATTTTTTGTTTTTTTTGCTACTGTATCAAGTGGACAAGAGACTACAGCTGATACTTCTCTTGTGGAGAAAACATCTGACTGGAAATTAGGTGGTGGTATAGGATTTGATTTTGCACAATTATTACAAGTTAATCCTAAGCCTGGTGCTGGTAACAATAGAATTGGACTTGGTGGTTTGAGTAATTGGTTTGCGAACTACAATCGAGACAATATTAGTTGGGAAAATAATATAAGTCTTCAGCTTTCAGCTCAGAAAGTGGGGCTTGCAGATACACTATTTATTAAAAACTTGGATGTTTTTCGTTTCAATTCAAAGTTTGGATTTAAAGGGAAGAATGAAAAACTATTTGTGGCTGCAGAATTACAGACTCAAACGCTTTTATTGAATACTTATGAGGGCAATGTTTTGAGGAATAGAAGCGGAGAAAAAAATCTGATTGCAAAATTCCTATCCCCTGTTACGGCCAGCTTTTCTCCAGGTATCGATTATAAGCCTAATGCGAATTTATCACTCTTCTATTCGCCCATTTCGTATAAACTGATTTATGTAAATGATCCTTCTGTGGCTGCATTGAATATCCATGGGAATTTGGAAGGTGAACAGTCCTTGAGACAAATGGGATCAAATCTAAAAATTGTTTATTCAAATAAGTTCTTTGAAGAAAAAATGAATATCAATACATCGCTTGATCTGTTCTCTAACTATTTAGAGCGTCCGCAGAATTTAGATGTTTTGTGGAAAACGGATATCAACATTCAATTGATCAAGAATGTTTCATTGAATTTAGTAACTGAATTGTTTTATGATGACAACATCAGCGTGATTCTTGATAGCACAGGTGAACCAGGAGTTGCATTAAGTTTCACAGAAGCCTTGTTGATTAAGTACAATATCATATTTTAGTGCTAATAACTTATCAAGTACAGTCCTATGTCTGAAAAAAAACTCTTTTTACTCGATGGCCATGCTTTGGTATACCGTGCACATTATGCATTTATATCTAGACCACTGATCAATTCAAAGGGATTGAACACCTCTGCAATAATGGGGTTTACCAATGTCCTAAGAGATCTTATAAAAAAGGAAAACCCTACGCACTTAGCTGTAAGCTTTGATCTTAGCGGTCCAACTTTTAGAAATGAGATCTTTGAAGCTTACAAAGCTAATAGGGAATCTCAACCTGAAGAGATCACAGCTGCTTTCCCATATATTCATGAAGTGATCAAAGGTTTTAAAATACCTATAATTACCTGTAAGGGTTATGAGGCAGATGATGTTATTGGGACGCTTGCGAAACGAGCTGAAAAGGAAGGGTTTAAGGTTTATATGATGACCCCAGATAAGGACTATGCTCAATTAGTGTCTCCAAATATCTTTATGTACAAACCTGCAAGAAGTGGTAATGATGCGGAAGTTTTAGGTGTGGAAGAGATCCTTGAAAATTGGGGTATAGAGCGAGTTGAACAAGTAATAGATATTCTAGGACTTCAAGGAGATGCTGTGGATAATATTCCTGGTATACCTGGAATAGGACCCAAAACAGCTCAAAAATTACTTGCAGCTTACGGCTCCTTAGAAGGTTTACTCGAAAATGTTGACCAACTAAAGGGTAAGCAAAAGGAAAAAGTAATAGAATTTGCTGATCAAGGCCGTTTGTCTAAGGTCTTGGCTACAATTGATACGGAAGTGCCTGTTGAGATCAATTTTGAGGACACACTTATCGAAGAACCAGATAGACCTGCTCTAGGTAAATTATTTCAGCAATTAGAGTTCAGACGATTAAGTGCTCAGATGTTGGGTGAACCAGAAGACAATGATCAGCAATTAGGTGGTTTGTTTGGAGGACCTGCTGTAAGTGCAAGTCAGGCTGATAAACCTGCTGTCGAAAAACTGTTTAAGGATATAGACTCCATAGAGCATGATTACATAAAGGTTGATGGGCTTGCTGAGATGAAAAAATTAGCAGCTGATTTATTAGACCAAAAGATTATCTGCTTTGATACGGAGACTACCAGTATAAATGCTAATGATGCGGAGCTGGTCGGTATAGCTTTTGCCTATGAAAAAGGAAAGGCTTATTATGTACCAGTACCTTCAGATCCTAAGGAGTCAGCAGCGATTGTTGATATTTTTAGACCAGTTCTAGAACATTCAGGTATAGCAAAGACTGCACATAATTATAAATACGATGCGATTGTTATGAAGCGCCATGGTGTTGCTTTAAGAGGTCCAGTTAGAGATACGCTTATAGCGCACTATCTACTAAATCCAGACCTTAGGCATAAGATGGATTACCTCGCTGAGACGATTTTAAACTATAAGCCAATTCCAATAGAGAAGCTTATTGGTAAAGGAAAGAATCAACTAAGCATGCGTGATATATCTATTGATAAGGTGGTTCCTTATGCTTCGGAGGATGCAGATATAACACTCCAATTAGATGATATACTTTTCACAGATCTGGAGAAGGATGGTCTTGATAAATTATATAAAGATATGGAAGAACCGCTTATAGAGGTTCTTGTACAAATGGAATATAATGGTGTTAATATAGATACAGAAGTCTTAGGGCTTCAATCAAAAGCCATTGAGGATGAATTGATTAATCTGGAGAAGGATCTGTATGTAGATGCAGGATCTCCTTTTAATATTCTATCCCCTAAACAAGTAGGTGAAATCCTTTTTGATCGATTGAAGATCCCTTATCGTTGGAAGTTGAGTTCGAAATCAAAACAATATTCGACGAGTGAGGATAAGTTAAAGGAACTAGAAAAAGAGCATCCTATAGTTGGAAAGATTCTAAGATTCAGAGGGCTTTCAAAACTAAAATCAACCTATTTAGATGCTCTTCCTAAGCTTGTAAGTAAAAAAACTGGCTTGATTCATTCATCGTTTAATCAAGCTTTAACAACAACGGGAAGATTGAGTTCTAACAATCCAAATCTTCAGAATATTCCGATCAGAACAACGGAGGGAGCAAGGGTTCGTGAAGCATTTGTTCCAAGAGAAAGTGGACATGTAATACTTGCTGCCGATTATTCTCAAATAGAGCTGAGGTTGATTGCGGAGATATCAAAAGACGAAGGAATGCTTGATGCATTTATAAATGGTCAGGATATCCACAGTGCTACAGCTGCAAAGGTATTTGGGGTAGCTTATGATCAGGTAACCAAAGAGCAACGTTATCGGGCAAAGACGGTTAATTTTAGTATAACTTATGGTGCTGGAGCAACAAATCTTGCTGGGCAATTGGATATACCGAGGTCTGAAGCTAAAAAGATCATTGAAAGTTACTATGAACAATATCCAGGGCTGAAGTCATATATGACGGACATTGTTGAGTCTGCTAGGGCCAATGGATATGTGGAGACCCTAATGGGAAGAAGAAGATATCTTCGTAATATAAATTCTGGAAATGCCTTTGTTCGATCAGGAGAAGAAAGAAACGCAATCAATTCGCCGATTCAAGGTTCTGCTGCTGATATGATCAAGCTAGCAATGATAAAAATTCATAGAGCTCTGATAGATGGGGAATTTAAAACCAAGATGATTATGCAGGTGCACGATGAACTTGTATTCGATGTGCCTCAAAGTGAATTAGAGCAAGTAAGCTCAATCATCGAGGATTGTATGAAAAATGCTATGCCAGGGCTTAAGGTGCCAATATTAGTAGGAATGGATCATGGCGCGAATTGGTTGGAGGCTCATTAATCTTTTAAGGGATCAATGCGTTGAATATTTTTTATAACTAGTTGATTTGACTTGCTTTTGATTTGAAAACTGATTCTATCTCCTTTTTTCAATTTCAAGTGCTCAATCTTCTGACCGGTTATATGATATTCTTCCAAACTATTTTCCTTTCGGACATAGCCATAATTTTTTTCAGGTATAAAAAACCGAATTATTCCTGTTTGAATTGTTGCCATTTTAATAAATTTAGACCCTGCTAAATTAAGTATAAGAATGAAATTTAAGCAAAAATATTCTGTTGAAACGATCGCGAAAATGATCGGAGCGGAAATCAAGGGTCGCAAAGACCTTAATATAACTGGAATGAATGAGATTCACAAAGTGGTAAAGGGAGACCTTACTTTTGTGGACAATTATAAATATTTTCAGCACTCTCTGGAGTCATCTGCTTCTGTAATTATAATTAATGAAGAGGTAAAATGTCCAAGAGGTAAGGCACTTTTAATTGTGCGTTCTCCATTTAATGCCTACAATAAATTAGCAAAGAAATTTAGTCCGAAAAGAGTACTAACTAAAGAGCATGACGATTCAGCTCTAATAGATCCTTCTGTAGTCATGGAGCCCAATGTTGTGATTGGTAATAATGTCACAATTGGAAGAGACGTTTATATCCAAGGTAATTGCTATATAGGTAACGATACTGTTATCGGTGATCATGTTGAAATACATGCAGGGACGTCTATTGGAACGGATGCATTTTATTTTCATAAGAAAAGTAAAAAGTATACAAAATGGCATTCTATAGGTCGTGTAGTTATCGAAGATAATGTTGTTATTGGCGCCAACTGCACCATCAATAAAGGTGTTTCTGGAGATACAATTATTGGAGAGGGGACTAAGATGGATTCACAGGTTCATATTGGCCATGGTGTAGAAATTGGTAAGCATTGTCTGATTGCCGGTCAGGTCGGTATAGGTGGTAAGACCATTCTAGAAGATCATGTTATTCTTTTTGGACAAGTAGGGGTTGCTCAAAATCTCAGGATTGGGCGTGCTGCTATCATTGCTGCAAAAAGTGGCGTTTCAAAGGATCTTGCTGGTGGATTGACCTATTTTGGATCACCAGCGGCTGAGATAAAGACCAAACATAGGGAATTAGCAGCTTTAAGGCATTTGCCTGAGTTCTATAAAGAATATTACAAATAAAAAAATCCCGACTTCCAAGTCGGGATTTTTTTATTTTTTCCATTTGATATTGCATCCTCCTGAAGGATATTGAAGCTTTGGTGCTTCATTGCCTGCCAACATATTGTCAATGGCATCCCTGAGGTCTTTACCAGTAAGTGGCGTTTCGCTTTTTGGTCTTGATTCGTCCAACCTTCCTCTGTAATAGAGCTTTCCGTCTGCATCAAATAAGTAAAAATCTGGTGTGCATGCTGCATCATAAGATTTAGCTACGCGCTGGTCAGCATCATATAAGTAAGGGAAAGGATATTTCTCAGTTTCAGCGTGAATCTTCATTTTTTCAGGAGAGTCGTCTGGGTAGTTTTCAACATCATTGGATGAGATACCAACTGATCCTATGCCCTTGGTTGCATAATCATTACAAAGATTTACCAACTCCTCATTTACATGGATTACATAAGGGCAATGGTTACAAAGAAAGATGATTATGGTGCCGTTTGGCCCTTTAACATCAGAAAGGCTTATATCTTTTCCAGAAACCGTGTCTGGAAGTGTGAAGTCTGGGGCTTGAGTTCCCAGCTCTATC
Organism: Saprospiraceae bacterium; assembly: GCA_029252685.1. Taxonomy (GTDB): domain Bacteria; phylum Bacteroidota; class Bacteroidia; order Chitinophagales; family Saprospiraceae; genus AM-2324. The sequence continues at coordinate 9,946 of JAQXAY010000148.1, forward strand.
ATATTTGATTCTGTAAATGCCATAGTTAATTACAATTCGGATTTATACCTAAAATATACTTGTTAATAACATCAATGGAGTCAGTAGTGTTGTCTCCATCAAATCCTTTTATGTCTTTATTGTTCATTTGCGTTTGAGCAAAATTGGTAAGTTTTGATGCAACTGGCAAGTAAGACCAATGCCATTTTTCGAGATTATAACCATAGGGTCTTTCGGCCCCTTTTTCACTGTATACTTGGCAAAAGCCGAAAGATCTAGCATTTGCCTGTAGCCATTCATATTCTTTGAGCCCTTTTCCGGATTCAAAATAGTCATTCTCTAAATTGTTAAGATCAATATCTGTGCCCCAGTGATGTCTTGATGTGCCCGGCATAGAGCTGTATTCAAGTATTTTAAGTGCTCTTTGTTTGAAACCCGGATGTGACTTGGTAAGGTCTTTCCCGGACACTTTTGTTACCCCTGTCCACTTTCTTTCCCAAATTCCTTTCTGATAGTAAAAGGGGCGAGTTGCTGAGATGATATTGAACGTAATGCCTACCTCCTCAGCGGATTTTGCCATTTCCTTAAACGCCTCATAGGCATCTGTTCGCATGTATATGGCATCTTTCTTTGTAAATTCAGCATCTATCTTTGAAAAGCTTTTATGAGTAGCAGGATCGAATTTTCCCATAAGATAATCCTTACTAAGATAGCTTTCTCTAATGGTATCTTTGACTACTGCTTTTACAGAAACAGTTTGTTCCACCATTTTTTCATCTTGCCCCTGTTCATTAGAACGACAAGCTATCAGCAGGATAATAATTGTTAACAAAGAACCGATTCTAATCATCATATTGGTGGTTAATATTTGAATTCAATGCGTTTTATAGGATATCCAAATAATTTATCTCTCTTAATTAGGTCAGCCACTTTTTGAGGAACTTCATCTTCCCAGCCAGCTTCATCATTCTTGATTTTTTTTTTTTCTTTTCAAGAGAATATATGCAGGATTTCTTTATTATAATTTTGAATATCAACAATCTGTCTGACATCCTTAAGGTATTTAAGCAGGAAGTTGATCTCATCAGGAACCGGCATATTGTCTGAGTTCATTATATCAGAGCTACCTTCTTGGAATGCAGGGTAAACGTAGAATGATGCATTCCTTTTAAAGAGTTTACCGAATGTTTCCAGATGATTTCTAGACTTTGCAGTTTCATATTTCTGATGAACAATATTTATTAAATCTCGAACACCAACCACAATACCAACATGTTCTACTTTGAAATCTCTGAGATATCTGATGAGTTCAGTTTGATCTTCTAATTGAGTCAGAACAACCGTTTGATTTAATTCTGCTAGTAGATCTGCACGTTCTATAAAATCTGCCTCGTCAATTTCATCAAGTTCTGTTGCTCGATTGAGATTTTCTAGGGTTATTTCTGCAAGTTGAATGAGTTTTTCAGGATTTTCAATGTCATCTCTGAATTGCTCTGTTCCACTTTGAATCATGTCCCAATTGACGTGTGTAATTGGTCGGAAACTTCCTCTTACCAATAAGGGATTAGTTTTGTAAAGAAATTCAGATCCGTGTATAGGAGCTTTATCCTTACCAAACATCGTGACCTTACATATTTTATTTCTGATCAGGTAAAGAGCGAGCAATCTATTGTCAAGTTCTGTGAAATCTGGTCCCGTCAGTCGCACCATGTCAACTTCGACACGACCATGCAGGCCATCTATTAGAGATTGTAACATGGTCTCTGGTTCCTTGTAATATTTATAGCAAGCGTAGATCATATTAACCCCCAGGATACCTATAGCTTGTTGTTGAAGCGTATTGTCTTTGTCTTTCATTTTTACATGCAAGACAAAGTCGTTGGGTTCAGAACTTGGGTCGAGTTGAAAACGCACACCCATCCAGCCATTCCCTTTTATGGTACGGGTATAATTGACAGCTGCTACAGAATTTGCAAAGACAAAAAATCGGGTATCTGGCCTGTTTTGTTTTAGTCTGTCTGACATGAGGACATATTCGTGATCCAGCATTTTGTATAACCGGGGTTCACAAACATAGCGACCACTTTTTTCGAGACCATAGATTTTATCTGAATCAATCTTGTCATAAGCTGACATGGTTTTCGCTATAGTACCTGCAGCAGCGCCTACCTGAAAAAAGTGCCTGGCTACTTCTTGACCTGCTCCTATCTCCGCAAAGGTTCCGTAGATGGAGTTGTTCAAGTTGATTTCCAATGCCTTTTGGTCTGTTTCGAGAAGTTGTCGACTCATTAGTATAGTATTGTTTCAACGATTTATCGTAAAATTAATATTTTAAGAACGAAGTTTTACCTATTGCTGTTCCTTTTAAGCAATCTGTAAGGCACTAAAAAATAATATTTTGTATTTTTGTGCAAAATTTAGTTGTTATGTTTCCAGAGTATGATGTAATTGTGGTAGGTGCAGGGCACGCAGGTTGTGAAGCTGCGGTGGCTGCTGCCAATATGGGTTCAAAGGTGATGTTGGCAACGATGAACATGCAAACGATAGCTCAAATGTCTTGTAATCCAGCGATGGGTGGTGTGGCAAAGGGGCAGATTGTTCGTGAAATCGATGCACTAGGTGGTTATTCCGGAATTATCACTGATGCAACTCGCGTGCAATTCAGAATGCTCAACCGATCTAAGGGACCTGCAATGTGGAGCCCTCGTGCTCAATCTGACAGACATATGTTTGCCGCAATGTGGAGACAAAAGTTAGAAGAAAATCCAAATGTTGATTTTTGGCAGGAGATGATAGTTGGGCTTGTAGTAAAGGATGGTGTTGTCAAGGGTGTTAGAACGAGTATTGGATTAGAAATCCCAGGTAAAACGGTCATTCTTACCAATGGTACTTTTTTAAATGGGCTTATTCATATTGGTGAAAAGCAATTTGGAGGTGGTCGTGCGGGAGAACGCGCAGCTACTGGACTTACTGCTCAATTAACTGAACTTGGATTTGAGGCTGGAAGAATGAAGACGGGAACTCCTCCAAGAGTAGACGGTAGAACATTGGATTGGTCTAAAATGGAGGTACAACATGGTGATACAGATGTGGAGGGTAGATTTAGTTTTACTGATTCTGCATTGCCTGAAAAACAGATTCCTTGTCACATAACATTTACAAATGATGCTGTACATGAAATGTTGAAGACTGGCTTTGAACGTTCGCCGATGTTTAATGGGACGATTGAAGCTTTAGGACCGAGATATTGCCCTTCGATAGAAGACAAGATAAATCGATTTTCGGATAGAGACAGGCATCAGTTATTTGTAGAACCCGAGGGTTGGAATACTTGCGAAGTTTATGTTAATGGATTCTCCTCCTCTTTGCCAGAAGATATTCAGTACAAGGCAATGCGCCTGATTCCTGGTTTTGAAGAAGCCAAAATGTTTCGACCTGGTTATGCCATTGAATATGATTTTTTCCAACCAACTCAACTGAAACCAACCCTAGAGACGAAGCTAGTTAAAAACCTCTTCTTTGCCGGTCAGATCAACGGTACTACTGGATATGAAGAAGCTGGAGGTCAGGGACTGATGGCAGGAATTAATGCACATTTGAATATTCAGGAGCAGGGGCCATTTATCTTGAAGCGATCAGAAGGTTATATAGGTGTGCTTATCGATGACCTTGTGAATAAAGGTACTAAAGAGCCGTATAGAATGTTTACTTCAAGAGCGGAGTATCGCATCTTATTGCGTCAAGATAATGCAGATATTCGATTGACTCCGCTTGCTCATAAATTGGGTATGAAGGATATGGAAGATCGAATGGAACGTGTCAATAAAAAATTGGAAGAAGAGAAACAAATAGGTAAGTTCTTTGAGAACTACAGTATAGGGCCTGAAGTTTTGAATGAAACATTGGAAGAGCTTGGCGATAGTCTATTGAAGCAAAAAGTAAAATTGCTACCTGTATTGCTCAGACCAAAACTTAATATGGGAATTCTAGCAAATGCAGATGTTGAAGTCGGGACATTTTTATCTGCGTATGATAAAACAACTCTTGAATATGCTGAGGTGGGAATGAAATATGCTGGATATATCAAAAAAGAACAGGAAATGGTTGACAAAATGATCCGTTTGGAGTCTGTAGCCTTGAGGGAAGATGAGGATTATGATTCATTAGTTTCCCTGTCTTTAGAGGCTAGAGAAAAGCTAAAAAAGGTTAGGCCTCTTTCTATTGGTCAGGCAAGCCGTATCTCAGGAATCTCTCCATCTGATATTTCTGTGCTTCTGGTTCACAAGGGTAGGTAATTTATGAAAAAAGAATTTCTGGTTAACATCTCTATTTTACTGGGCCTGAACCTAGTGATTAAGCCATTCTATGTTTTTGGCCTAGAACGAGGTGTACACGATCAACTTGGAAATGAATCCTTTGAACTTTACTTAAGTCTTTTCAGCATAGCAGTTATTTTTCAGATCATCAATGACCTGGGTATTCAAAGCTATACCTCTAAACGACTTTCGGAAGCACCCGAACTTATTCAGTCTTTATTCTCTAACTTTCTCGGATTCAAGCTTGTTCTTGGCTTGCTATACTTTTTACTATTATTTGCTGCTTCAGTGTTTCTTGGCTACGATAGGAGTAGTCAAATGCTATTGTATGGTTTAGGTATTGTCCATTTTTTATCGGGGATACTACAATACTTAAGAGCAAATCTTGCTGGCATTGGTCGGTATAGGATAGATAGTTTATTATCAGCAGTTGATAGGAGTATTCTAATTGTCATTTTGTCAATTATTCTTTTCGGACAATGGGATATTAATTTTGACCTTAGCTGGTTTATTAGAGCGCAGATACTTAGTATGGCTGTGTCTGTTGTGATAGGATTTCTTTTGTTAAGACCGTATTTAAAGGAGGTTGTGTGGACTTTAAATCGTTCTGTTTTTGTGAAGCAAGTGAAGGAAAGCCTGCCTTATGCAGTGGCAGTATTCCTGATGGCATTATACTCACGAATGGATCAGGTAATGCTTGAGCGAATGCTTACTGGTTCTGGTGAAGGAGGTGTGTATGGGATGAGTTATAGATTGTTGGACGTTTTAAATATGATCGGATTCCTATTTGCCGGATTGCTATTACCTATGTTTGCGAAGATGAATTCGGAGGGGAGTGATGTGAAAGGCTTGATTGCTTTATCGGGAAAAATTTTATTCGGTGGGACTATTGTTTTGGCATTTTCAGTGTCGGCAGTTTCTTTTGATTTGCTTGACTTTATGTATCCAAGCCTTGCAATAAGTTCGATAAATGTTGAAGTTACCCAGTATCTGATGGGAAGTCTAGTGATGATGAGTGGTGGGTATATATTTGGTACTTATCTTGTGGCAACAGGAAGGCTAAAACGCTTGAATCTTTTGTTTGTAGCATCTTTAGTTTTGAATTTTACACTCAACCTTTTCTGGATTAGGGAATATGGAGCAGCGGGGGCGGCAAAGGCTACTTTGATCACGCAGAGTCTTGTTTTTCTTGTTGAATTCATCTGGGTAAGTACTCTAAGGCTCATTGATCACAAGGATCTGACATTAAGGGTGCTGTTTTTAGTTCTTTTGATGAGTTTCCTGATTTTAGGTGATCCTTTAACCTATATGAATCAATTTATGATCAAGCTTTCAATCTATATTTTTATTGGATTGGCGGGAGGCTTTGTTTTTGGATTGTTCCCATTAAATGAATTTTTGAAAATACTTAAGTCGAAGGAAAAGCATTAGAATAGAAATGAAATCAATTCTTTGTTTAGATATAAGCTTTAAGAATTGTTTTATTTCATACTTTTGTACTTACTAATTAATCGAAAAGCGTTAGACAAAAAATATAGCAATGGATCAGAAGGATAGTTTACTGGGTGTAGTTGGTTCCATTTATAAGTGGAGAAAACAGATCATAGGTTTTTCTTTTGGTATTGCTGTCATCATGGCAGTAGTTTCTTTGTTTCTTCCTAATTACTTTAAGTCTGTTACAATTTTCTATGCTGCAAGTCCAGACCTAGCAAGTCCTGAGGCACTCTTTGGTAAATCCAACGAGTCTATGGAATACTATGGAGAGGATGAAGATGTGGATCGTATTATGACTATCGCTAAGTCTAATGAATTAAAAGATTTTTTGATTGCAAAATACAATCTCTATGAGCACTACGAGATTGATAGTACACACATCAAGGCTAAGTTTAAGATCTATGAGCGTTTGGATAAGTTGTATGAGGTTGAAAAGACAAAGTATGATGCTATTGAGTTGAGTTTCGAGGATAAGGATAAAGCCTTAGCTACTAATATGGCAAATGATTCACGCCTTAAGATTGATGAGATCGGACAACGTTTGATCAAGCAATCTCAAGCTCAGGTATTGAGAACCTATGAAGAGAATATTCGTATAAAACTTGAAGAGCTAAACATCTTAAACGATAGTATTCGTTATGTAAGACAAAAGTATGGTGTTTATAATCCTGTGACTCAATCAGAGCAATTGTCAACCTTCTCTGCAAAAGCAAATTCTGCGCTTCAAAGGGATAAGGCAAAGTTAAACGCCTACAAGCAAATGTCAAATCCAAATAGTGATTCTATTCTTATAGTTCAATCGAGAGTAACAGGCGCTAAAGCAGAATTAAAGCAGCTTGCCTATATGACTTCTGAATTCAATAAGGGTATGGCCACTGTTGAGGTTCTTGCAGAAATTCAAGAAGAGAGTTCAAAGCAGTTGGGTGAGGATAAAGAACGATATAAGCAGATTCAATCTGCTTACAGCTCACAATTCCCTACTATTCATACCGTTGAATTAGCGGAGACTCCTGTTGTAAAGAGCCGTCCGAAACGCAGTATATTAGTTGTTCTAGCAGGTGCACTTTCTTTCTTTTTCTTGGCAGTAGCTTCCATAATTGTAGAAGCATACAAAGATGTTGATTGGAAAGAGGTACTTAACCAATAAATTCTATCAATTCTGAATTAGTATTTTTGCGTAGCCAGTGTTTTCTAAAAAGAGCAAATAAAGTCCATCTGTGTAGTTTTTATTCAAGTGCAATTCACTTTGATTAATGACTCCTTGCTCAATCAATATTCCACTGCTGTTGAATAATCTATAAGTGTGTTCTTTTGAATGATCCAGTCCGATCAGGCTAAAGGTATCTTTACCTGGGTTCGGAGCAATTTGAAAGAATCGGTTAATATCTTTTTGACTCGTAGAGCTAGTTGGATTCAGAAATTTGGAGAAGAAGTACCAAATTTCAAGGCTCGAGTTGATATCCATATTGCCCCAAGCTCCAGGCCAATCATGTCCGCCATTCTGTACCTTGTAGAGCCATACTTCACTGTCATTTATGCCTCCCGTGTAGGACTCCCAAAGTATTACACTGCCGTCAGATAGATTGATGTTAGGCATATTGGTAGAGTTATAAACAGAACAGCTATTAGCAGTTTTCCAAAATTCAATGACATCAGGAATAGACATGTAAGCTCCCCAACCATCTTGATTGTTAATATCTCCATCATAATAAGTAATATCATCATCTGTTCCGTGTATTTCAAATACAGGAACTCCGGTTGCAGGACAGTCGTCGTAAATATATTTCATCATGGTGCCTGCAACAGGAGCAATCGCCCGAAAATGATCTGAAGCTTCACAGGCCAATTTGTAAGACATATCTCCTCCATTGCTTAGACCAGTAGAGAAGGTTTTACTTGGACTTAGATTGTATGTTTCTTGGAGGTAGGAAGTGAGTTGAATTAAGAAATCTACATCATCAACTGTTTCGTTGTTATGAAATTCATATCCCACATTGAAAAATCTATTGCCGCTATTGTCTTTCGTCCCATTAGGATAGCACACTGCGAATCCAAATTGATCTGCAATGGCATTCATACCTGAGTAGTTCCTAATACCAGTAGCATTTCCAGTATAACCATGCATGACGACTATCAAAGGAGCATCCGCTGGGCAATTATCAGGAATATGTATAAGATATTGACGATTCTCTCCTTGGTGTTCAAAGATCTCGTATTGAGCAGCTAGAAAGCACGGCGATAGTACAAGTAATAGCAGGAGTAAATTATTCTTGACAGACATATTAGATGATTTTATAATTAAATATAATCAGCAATTATTTACCTACTAAATTATTCAGCAATTATCTTTTTTGTTTATTGAATAGTAATAAGCACTCATAGGCAGGTAGTAATGTCTTGGATTTGAAGTGTTTGTGGTTTAGTCTGTTTTGGTGTAATTCCATGATTTCTTCATCTTCCGAGATGAATTTATCAACAACCTTTACGATTTTGAATAAACGTCCAGGGTCTTCATTTTCAGGAATGTTCTTTGCCTCAAAACCTTTGAGTGCCTTTTGAAGTAGATTTAAGTTGTAGGGGCAGTATAATTCAGGTGAGGAGAGAAAGAGGTAGAGCGTGCTCATCCAGTGGTCACTATCGTGATAATGTCCAAGGTCATGTGCTTTCGGATTTTGTTTTTTCCAAACACTATACATTTCATCGCAATGAAAAATAAAACGATTGAGTCTTCCGTCAAGACTGTTTTCAGCCCTAAACAAGTCTTTAAAAGTCCATCGAACCATGTCCTTATCCATCTGAATGAACTTCAGCATCATCTGCTTTGGAAATTTTGCTTCCATCGTCCAAAGGCTTCTAGAGCTTGAGTTCTGCAAGGCCATATCTAGGGCGTTGGCTAGATCTTCTGCTTCTAGGTCGAAGTTTTTCTGGAAGTTTTCTACACTTTCCCAAAGATATAGATTGTCATAAGATTCGGGTCCTTTAAGCCAACTCCTATAAACTTCAATTTGCTCTTTGATGCGTTGTAAATTCATAATAGATATGGATAGGAATATAATGACAAGGATGATGAATTAGTTTTATTTCCAATCATCATCCTTGTATGTGAAATTATGCTTGAATTTTAGCATTTACTGTAGCTCTGATTTCTGTTTCTAGAGCATCTGCTTTTTCCGTTATTTCCTTTCCGCGTTTAAGGATGTCTGCAACGAAAGTCTTGTCTTCAAGATCCATTGTATTGATCTGTACATTCATGTAAGCTCCATGGACTGCTGCTCTTGCGCATAGGGCACCCACTCCTGCATCTGTTACAGAGTTTGGATTTCCGAAGTCAGCCATAGCTTTGATCACTTCAAAAGAATCTAGCGATGCCTGCATTACGGTAAAAGGAACTTCTATTGCGTATTTTGTGGCGTCTTGAATAGCCTGATGTCTTTTAGCTTTTTCTGCATCCGATGATTTTGGAAGTCGGATAGCATGAATGATCGCATTAAAAGAACGGGTATCTTCGTCTACCAACTTCAGAAGTTGATTTTTGATTGATTGTCCCTTTTCTGCCCATGTTCCAAACTCTTCCCATCGATCATCCCATACTCTTCTGTTTGAGGACAGGTTGGCAACCATTGTGCCTAGTGAAATACCTAAAGCACCAACATAGGCTGATATAGATCCACCTCCTGGGGCTGGGCTTTCAGAAGCAGTTTCATTTGCAAAAGCTTTCAGATCCATTTCAAGAAGTGGATCTCTTTGATCATTTGCCAAAACGTATTCTATGATCTTTTTCTCTGGGTCAAATGGACTTAGTTCATCTAGACCAAGCGTTTTGACTGCAATCTTTATAATTTCAGATTCGGCTATCCCTAGACTTCTTTTTTGTTTGCGAAGAAAGTGCTTTCCAGCGTCCAACATTACTTTCAGTGGAACGAGTCCTACGAGTTCAGAACCTGTTACCCGCATACCTCTTTCTTGCGCTGAATCACAAACCGCTTCAAAAGCTTCATGTAGGCTGGTGATAGATATATTGGTTAGGTTCATGGATATTTGAGCAATGCCGTATTCTTCAATATACCATCCTATACCTTTTACTGCTTTGAGCTTTCCAGCTTGGCGTATTGGATCACCATTTTCATCTTTCAATACTTTTCCATTGACGCGGTCTCCTTCTCTTTTAACACGGCCTGCTTCTCTTACATCAAAGGCAACAGAGTTTGCACGCCTTACGGAAGTTGTGTTTAGGTTGATATTGTATGCAACTAAGAAATCACGAGCACCGATTGCTGTAGCACCCGCTTTTGCGTTAAACACAGCAGGTCCATAGTCTGGCTTCCAAGCTTCTTTGGATAGTTTTTCCTGTAGAGCTTCGTATTCTCCAGATCGGACAGTTGCCAGGTTTTTCCATTCAGGCTTAGTTGCTGCATTCTCATATAGATAAAAAGGGATGTCAGTTGATTCACCTACCATCTTACCAAGCTTGTGAGCATATTCTACCACTTCATCCATAGAGATGTTAGCAATCGGAATTAAAGGACATACATCCGTAGCGCCCATTCTAGGGTGCTCTCCTTTGTGCTTAGACATGTCAATGAGTTCAGCTGCTTTCTTGATCGCTTTGGCAGCAGCTTCTATAACGGGTTGGGGTTCTCCTACAAAGGTTACAACAGTTCTGTTTGTTGCTTTACCAGGATCTACATCCAGCAGTTTTACACCTTCTACGGTTTCGATCTCTGCTGTGATCTGATCTATTATTTTCATATCGCGTCCTTCACTGAAGTTAGGAACGCACTCGATTAGTTGTTTACTGTTCATGTTCTAATTAATTGGCTAGTATTATGAAGCGAAAATAGATATAACCCTATAAATGAAAAAGGGATAAGCAAGTTATTTCTTACCTATCCCTTTTATATGTTTAATATTGGATCAGTTATTCTGAATACATAGCATCAATGTGCGCTTTGTATTTACTTCTAATCACTCTTCTTTTCAACTTCATGGTTGGTGTCAACTCACCTTCAGCTCCATCTGGTTTGATTGGCTCCCAAGAATCATTGATAAGCGTAAATTTCTTGATCTGTTCTATTTTAGAGAAATTAGGATTATAGGCATCTACAATACGCTGGTACTTGTCAATAACGGCGTTTGTTTTAAGCATCTCTTCCATATTTGTCCAGGTCATACCTTTGTGTTCACACCAATCTTTTAGTGCTTCTTCAGCAGGTAAAATTACTGCAGATACAAACTTTTTACTCTCTCCTACGACCATGATTTGTTCTACAAGGAAGTCTTCTTTGAGCTTACTCTCAATTGGAGCGGGAGCTACATATTTACCACCTGAGGTCTTAAGGAGTTCTTTTTTACGATCGGTGATTTTTAAGTATTTATTGCCACCAGGTCCGTCTAAAAGGGTTCCTATGTCACCAGTTTTCAACCAGCGTTTACCATCTTCTTCAAGAATTACATCAGCTGTCTTTTCAGGTTGCTTATAATAACCCATCATGATATTTTCTCCCGCTGCTAGGATCTCTCCTTCTCCAGGACCGTAGGCTTCTTCTTCGATGATACGAACTTCAACATTGTCTAAAGGAATACCTACAGAACCAAGTAATGCTTGTTCACTATTAAAGTAGTTTACTGATATCCCCGGAGCAGATTCTGTTAGTCCGTATGCTTCACGGATGGGAATTCCTGCTGCAGAGAAAATTCTTGCCATCTTTACCGGGCAAGGTGCTGCTCCTGTTACAATTCCTTTTACATGACCGCCTAATGCTTCTCTCCATTTGCTGTAGATTAACTTATCAGCGATCTTGAATTTCAATCCTGCAAGTCCAGTTGGATTATACTGGTAGTTATAATTATCGGCTTGCTTCAGTGCCCAAAAGAATAGGTTTTTCTTTACGCCTGTCAGCTCTAACCCTTTATTGTAAATTTTTTCATATACCTTTTCAAGTAGTCTAGGAACAGATGTAAAGAAGTGTGGTTTCACATCTTTTATAGCTCCTTCGTCACCACCAAGGGTGTCTACCGAGGTGAAATAAACTGTGAAGCAATTGTCGATATAGGTATAGATTGCTGTGCGCTCAAAGATATGACAGATCGGTAAGAAAGATAAGACTCTAGATTCTGGTCCTATAGGCCACAATGGTTTCAAAGCAGTAACATTTGCGATGATATTCTTGTGGGATAGCATTACACCTTTAGGGTTACCTGTAGTTCCAGATGTGTATATGATGGTTGCCATATCCTCTGTTTTTACAGCGGCCATCCTTTTTTCAACTTCATCTTGTCCTTCATCATCAAAGATGGATGTCCAGCTTTTAACCTCTTTATTGTTGTCAAAAGCGAATACATCTTTAAGTGAGGTTAGTTTTTCTTTTGCACCCATTACCTTGTCAACGAGGTCGTCTTTACCACAAAAGCAATATTTTACCTCCGCTTCATTGAATATGTATTCATATTCTCCTACACTGATCGTTGGGTAGACTGGTACATTGATTGCTCCAATTTGCTGAATTGCAATATCCATAATTACCCATTCTGGGCGATTAGTATAGGTTACCATTGCAATTTTATCTCCGGCTTGTACGCCCAATTTTATTAAACCTCGACTTGCTTTATTTGCAGTATCTATGATATAATCTGTACTATATGGCTTCCAGGTATTTCCTTCTTTAAAGTTGAGCGTATTACCTAAAGGATGGTTTGCTTTTTGTTTATGTATGAAATCGAAAAGTCTGGTTGTATTGATCATATCTATGTTGTTTCATTATTAATGATGCGTATGTAATATAAATATATTTTTCAGCAATTGATTTATCTACATTTAGTCTCTAGGTGCAATGATTAAAAAATTATCATCCACAATCTTACCGACGTCACCGGTGGAGAGCCATTCTTGCTTTTCCGTTAATCCTGGTTGTTCTTCAATTCCTGTAAAATAGGAACGCATAACAGAAGGCCCTTTTACAAGGATCTCGCCATATTCTTGGTTCTTTTTTGTTGCAATTCGAACTTTGAGGTTATGCATGATCTTACCACTGGTTTTGGGCCTTGTAGTATCGTCAGCATACCCATTTAAACTCACCAAAGCAGTTGCCTCTGTTAGACCATATCCTTCTTTGATTTCAATACCTGCATGATGAAAGAATTTAGCGGAAAGGGAGTCAAGTGGCGAGCCTATGACATATATAGCTTGCAGCTTATTTCCAAGCTTTTTTCGCCAAGCTTTGAATAAGGTAAGATCAATGAATTTAATTATTATCCAATCCCAAAAACCTACAGTGAAGGTTTCTAGATTTTTTTTACAAATGCGCATCACCATATCTAAGGCTGGATTAGATTGCTTTCCTTTTTTCGATTCGTCTGTAAGCTTTTTAAGGAATAAAAGACAATCTTCTGTAGACATGCTAAGAAAATGCGGCTTGATGCGTTTAGTCGCAAAATAAAAATTCTCTACACCACTTTGGAAAAAGCTACTTGCACCGCTTAGCATGACTGCTGTGAGAACAACCCGTTCAAAGGAGTGCGATATATGCGTTATGGACAGATGTCTGTGATCACAATTGAGAGGACTTAATTTGAGCATAGCCTGTGCATTCTCAAGGATATTCTTGTGCGAAAGAAGTATGCCTTTTGGTTTAGCTGTCGTTCCTCTAGTGTAAAGAAGGAAGGCAAGATCATCTTCATGAATGACACCCTTCATTGTTTCCAGCGTTATTTGAGATTCTGGACTTGGATTGTTAAAGAGGGCATGTTTTTCAATAGTTACGAATTGCTTGTCAAAGTTGAATATTCCTTTTAGTGTACTTATCTGTTCCTCAAAGTCTTGAATGTAGAATTGAATTTCTTGAGCAAATGTGAAACAAAACTTTGACTGTGTATCTCTTAATAGGTTTATTGTTTCAACAAGGTTTTCATTTGTGATTTCAATTGGAACAACTACACCGCCGGCTGATGATATTGCAAGTTCAGCTAGCACCCACCATACATCAGTTGTTGGACCAAATAGACAAACATAATCACCTTTCTTTAGACCTTTATCTATTAAATTACATGCCATGTTGCCAACATACATAGCTATTTCTTGTGAGGAAAAGTTGATTTTTTTTCCAGCTTTAAGGTGTCCAAGTGCCCTTTTGTTAGGAAAAAACTGATTCTGATAGGTTAGGATATCGAAATATCGTTGAGCCTGCATGTTACAATGTAGTTAGTAAGAGTTCAGTTTAAAGTAAAGAATATTAAGCCAAAACCATAATCTTTAAAGAAAGTTTTTGGGGAGAAAATGCTGTAAGAATTTTATCAAAAATTGACAAAAACGTATAAATGCCGTAGGTATTTGTAGTTTTTTTTAAAATAAAACAATAGATTGTTAATCTTCAAAAAAGACAAAAAAAATACCGACATTGTTATAATAAGTATTTTACTGTTTTGAAAATCAACAGCCAAAGGCAAAACTTCACATTATGAATCGTTTTTTCTATATGAAAAGTTATTTACTCATTTTTCTAAGCTCCTTTCTTTTTGTTGGAGCATCCCCATTGCATGCTGAAGGTTCAGAATTAGTTTTAAGCGCTGATTCTTGTATCTATACCCTCGATCTTTTTGATTCACTTGGTGATGGGTGGAACTCTAATTCAGTTACTGTTACATCTGGAAGTAATTCATTGAATGTAACAATAGAAGAAGGCACTACAATTTCATTTGATGTAGTGGTATACGATGGTGAACCACTAACTATAGAATACCTAGAAGGTGGTTCTACCAATGTTGATGGATCATTTAAGTTATATAATCACTTTGGCGGAGAGGTTTTCGCAAGTGGGTTTAATCCAGATTATGGAATACTTTACAGCGAGTTGGCTGATTGTTCTTGTCAAGATATCGACCTTTCTACTGTTGTGAGCACTGCATTTATCGATAGTGTTTTCATTCAATGGACAGATAATGGTTCGGACTCTTATTCTATTGAATACGGTCCTGTTGGTTTTCCGGTAGGACAAGGCGCGGTAGTAAGTACGAATTCGAATTCCGCGGAGATTGCTCCATTAAATTCTGGCCTAAGCTACGAATACTATATTACGAGTGAATGTGGGGATGAATTTGCGCCTTCAGATCAGGTAGGACCTGCGTTTTTTCAAACGAATTTTGATCCTACCTCTGGCGGAAGTTCGTGTGATTTCACATTGGATTTGTTTGATTCTTTTGGTGACGGATGGAATGGTGCTGTAATCTCTTTGGAAGTAAATGGAGAATCTACTGATTACACTTTTACTACCGGCTCTAGTGCTAGTTTTAATATCACATTGGCGGGTAACTCAGTAGTGAATGTCTCTTATGTTGGTGGTTTTTATGAAAATGAGGTTAGTTATGTTCTTTCTGACCAGGACGGTAATGAAATTTTTGCAAATGGTCCGTTTCCACCCCAAGGAGAGAATATATTTAGTTTTATAGCTTGCCCTAACTGTTTAGGGGCAACTGAATTTAATTTAGATTATGCCTTAGCAGACAAAGCGCTTTTTTCTTGGAATGAACCACAAGAAGAAGGAAGTTTTGAGTTAGAAATCGGCGAGATTGCTTTTGTCCGAGGATCAGGAACCTTATATACTTATAATAGTGAAACACTGGATTCGGAAGTGAATGGCCTACAGGAGAATACGTATTACTCAGCATATTTGACCTATTATTGTGCGGATGGAGACGTAGGAACGACCTATGGACCGATCATGTTCAAGACTAGTTATTATATAGATGTTGGTATTTCTGACTTCTTCAACCCAACTGTGTTGGATTGTGAAATAGAGATTGGAAATGGTGTAAAAGTTGAACTTTCCAATTATGGGCAAAATCCTCAATCTCTTATCCCACTCAAGTACGCTGTAAATGGAGAGGTTGCTGATGTGGATATTCCATTTGATGGTTTTTATACAGGTGTTATAGGATATGGTTTTAATGACGGTTTTACCTTTGATGAGCCTTATGATTTTTCTCAGCCTGGGACATATTATATTCAAGGATGGACAGAGCTGGAAGAGGATGTAAACACCTTGAATGATAGCTTTCAGTTAGTAGTGAAAACAGCCAATTACCTGCCTTTGAAAGAAGATTTCGAGGCCCTAGTACTTCCTGAAGGATGGTCCACTAGTAATGGATTTGGATTTTACCCACAAGGGGCACATAATAATGAATCAGCTTGTTGGGGAGTGAATCTGTACAGTGCTTTCAATCCCATAGCAGACTTGACTACAGATCGTTATGTTATCAATGAGGAGGGCAAAGTTTTGTCTTTCGATTATCGCTATACTTTATGGTCTGCTGGTACAACTGGTTTTGAACTGGAGGATAATAAATTGAATGTTCAAATTTCGACAGATTGTGGTCAGACCTATGAAACTGTTTTTGTAATTGATGGTAATAATCACGTGCCATCAGCAGACTTTACGCTTATAGAGATTCCTTTAGATGACTACGTTGGACAAGCTATAAATGTTAAGTTCTTTGCCGAATGGTCTGTTGTGGATTATTGGCTTGACATTGATAATGTAAACATTATCGGATGTCCTCCAGGTCTTGGAATAACCTATTCAATTGTTGGCGAAACTCAACCAAATGCTGGAGATGCTACAATTACGACTGCTCCTCCATTTTTTGGTCAAGAACCGTATACTTATATCTGGAGCTCCGATCCGATTAATAATACTCCGGTACTAGATAATATTGGAGCTGGTTTTTACGATCTAGCAGTTGTCGATGAAAATGGTTGTTCAGAATCGTTTGTCTTTACGGTGAATGAAATTCCTGTAAGTACTGAAGAGGAAGATATTGCTTTCAATGTTTTTGATGTAATGCCAAATCCAACTTCAGGACAGATCTTTATCAATATAGAATTGGTAGAACAAGAAGATTTAAATATTGAGCTTTTAGATAATCTAGGACGTGTAATTCGCAGCATCAGAGCTGAAAATGTTCTCGATTGGTCTGAATCATTAGATATGAGTGGATATGCTTCTGGAATGTACTTTTTAAGAGCTTATTCTGATCAATCAATAATGACTAAGAGAATAATTTTGAATAAATAATAAATTCTATTTATGCTTAAAGCCGCAACATTGTTGTGGCTTTTTTTGTCTTTAAGATTAATTAACTTGGATTGAAATTTGTCTGTTCAGACAATAACAAAAATGTATGGTATGAAGATTGGAATAGTTTGTTATCCAACCTTTGGAGGATCAGGAGTGTTAGCTACTGAATTAGGCCTTGGACTTGCGAAGAAAGGACATGAAGTTCATTTCATTACATATAGAACACCTTTTAGATTAACTGCGTTTCAAGAAAATGTATTCTATCATGAGGTTAGTGACCTTAATTATCCACTCTTCGAATATGCACCTTATGAGACTGCATTAGCGAGTAAAATGGTGGATGTAGTTCTTCATGAAGACTTAGATGTATTGCACGTTCATTACGCCGTACCTCACGCTTCTGTGGCCTATATGGCAAAAAAGATTCTTCTTCAAAAAGGAAAGTATATACCAGTAGTTACAACCTTGCATGGTACAGATATAACCTTGGTCGGGCGAGATCCAGCAATGGCCCCTGTAGTAAGTTTTTCAATTGATAAGTCTGATGGTGTAACAGCAGTGTCTCATGCACTTAAAAAGCAAACCTTAGAGGCTTTTGATATTTCTAATGATATCAAAGTAATTCATAATTTTATAGATTTAAACAGATTCTCAAGGCAGAATAAAGAACATTTCAAACAGGCAATAGCTCCAAACGGAGAACGAATATTTATTCATGTGTCCAACTTCCGAAAAGTAAAACGGGTGGATGATGTGATTAAAATGTTTGCACTTGTAGAAAAAGAGATATCAGCAACCTTACTGATGATTGGTGATGGTCCTGACCGATATAAAATGGAAGCATTATGTCGCGAAATGGGTCTTTGTGATAAGATTCGTTTTCTTGGTAAACAAGAAGCTGTAGAGGAGTTATTAGCGATTTCAGATATCTTTGTGATGCCTTCTGAAAATGAAAGTTTTGGTTTGGCAGCACTTGAAGCAATGGCATGCCAGGTGCCTGTTATTTCTTCGAATGTAGGCGGTATCCCTGAGGTCAATATTGATGGCGTTACTGGTTATATTTCTTCGGTTGGAGATATAGAAGCAATGGCAAAAAATGCCTTGTCTATTCTGAAGTCTGAGGAAGAATTAACCAAATTTCGAAAAGCTGCCCTAACGCAAGCCGAGCGATTTTCTATCGACTATATTCTTCCTCAGTATGAAGATTATTATGCGGAAATAATTCGAACTACAGTTTATGCTTAGTACTTAACGAACGATCAATAATTTCCCTGTTGTAGTTCTAGGTTTGTCAAAATTCTCATCTGAGCTTACAAAGATTAGGTAAACACCAGTCTCTGGTTTTCTTCCTTTAAGATCTCTGCCATCCCAGACCGCTTGTCCACCCAGGGCAATGGTCTCGTAGACTAATTTACCATCGACGGTTGTTATCTTTATTCTGCTATTTTCGGATACTCCTCGTATGGCAATAGGACCATCATAGTCTGGCCTAACAGGGTTCGGAAATACTTCGACTTCACTGTGGAATTCTCCTCCATCTACTGCTTCGCCACGAATAATCAAGATGCCTTCACTGGTTCCTATATATGCTTCTCCATTTAGGGAGTCAAATTTTATGAGCTTTATACTGTTTGAAAAGAGAGGGCTATTATCAATGTCTAGTCTTAATACTTGGTTTTCGCCAGATTCTGATTGAACAAAAATTCCGTTATCGGTTCCGAACCATTTTCGATTAGCTCCATCTATTCCGATGCAGTTTATATTTTCAGTTTCGAGTAGATAGGCGCCAATATTGTCTGTTTCTCCAATCCTAAGTGAACCCTGACAACCGGATTCTTCAAAAATATTTGATGCACAGTCAAAAACAACAGGACCTTCCTGTGTTCCTACCCAAACATCACCATCCTTATCAACAGAGATACAGTTTACTGAATTTGTAGGTAAATTACTGTTGTTGGTATTTATGATCCAGGATCTATCATCTGAGGTACTTAATGGATCTTCGCCAGAATCATAGACCAACACTCCATTACTGCTCCCTCCAATAACAAACCACTTGTAACCATTTTGATCAATGGTCATAGAGAGTAACTGTTTACTTGGAAATAAAAAGTTTTGCCATTCACCACCAGCTGTCAAAACAGAAACAGGATTGTTAGCGCCATAATTAGAAACCCATAAGTTTAGGTCATCATCAAAGCCTAAATCTGCAATTCTTGTCCTTGTTGGATCCCCAGGAATGTTTCCAAGACTTGAATTAGCATCATTGAATATGTTCATCTCGTCTGCTTGGCGATCAAAATGTACTAATCCATCTAAATATGATCCAAAATATATATCATTCGTTATGGGATGCACCTCGACTGAACTTATGTCTGCCAATCCATCTAGATTATCATATCTATTGGAGAAATATTGTCCCCAAGTGCCATCTACATAGCCTAGTAGTCCACTAAAGTTGAATAGATAATCATAGTTTACTCCATAGCCTCCTGGTGCAATCCATATTTCTTCTCCGTTGAGTTCAAGATCAAATACTCCCTTGTCCAATATATCATTTGAAAAAATGAATTTACAGGAATAGTTACCATCTGTATCGGGTTCAAGGTATCGAAGCGGTCTAAAGTTATCACTGAGCCAAATATTTCCAGCTGCATCAGCAATAGCATTTATATTTTGACCGAAACAAGTTTCAGAACCCAACTTAATATCTCTAAAGTCGTCTGTGTCTGTTTGGAGATATAGTGGTGCTTGGCAGAATTGATCGACACATCCATATGCTACAAGCAGTTTGTCATAAGCACTATTGATATAAACAGGAAAAAAGTTATCGTCTTCTAACACTTTTTCAATTGTAACTTCGTCATAGCTATATACTGCCTTGTTGATTCCTAGGTAAAGCTTCCCTGCGTGGCTGTTAAGTGCATATGATTCATAGGCAGCAGGCAGTTCATCGTTATCGAGGAAGGTCCATGTATCTACGTTGTCTATGTTAGGATTGTCTCCAGGAGAAAAGAATATACCCTCATTCGTTGCAATGTAGATCTGATCATTAAAGACACAAGCACTATATATATTTATACCTAACTTCCTTGCGGTAAACGAAAACTCTTCGTTCGCAATATCAAATCGTGTAAGCCCGAAATTGCCAGCAATCAAAACCCCACCTGCTCCATCTAAGCTTACAGCATTTACAGCTTTTACACCTTGTGTGAAATTAAAGTTTTTGAGGTCAAGGTTAGCACGAATACCTTCTGGGCCAATCATGTCAATTATAAGCGATTCATAAATAAGAACAAGGTTCTCAGTTTGTTCATCATAGATGCTATGTTGAATATTGATATCACTGAGGCCATCCACTCTACTCAATCTAGTTTTTGACTTATTGGACTTGTTTAGTATCATAAGTCCAATGTTTGACCCTATGAAAACATTTTCACTGTCTTGAGTAATTGATACACCAACATTATAGGGTACCATTGCTTTCCATTCACCGATTCTCAATTCTGACTCCTGTGCGAATATGGAAATAGAAATTAATAGTATTGGAAATATGTAAAATAGTCGCTTCATTCTTTTATTGATTTACCTAATATTAAAGTAATATTCGATAGTCTATTGTGCTGGGTAGTCGCTTTAAACTTATTTATATAGGGTGCTGTCTAGAAGGTATTTGTATACAGGCTCTGGCACCATGTAGCGAATTGATCTTCCTGCTTTGATTTCTCCCCTTAAAAACGAGGCTGAAATATTCAGAAGAGGACCTTTGTTGATGTTTAAATTTGTTTGCTCAAGTTCTGTAGGAGCAACTTCTCTTTCAGGTCTTTGATAAACTATAATAGGGTATTCTTTTGCAAGAAATTCTGCATTTTTCCATTTGTGGAAGCTTTTGATATTATCAGATCCCATGATCAATGAGAAATTGTGCTTAGGAAATTTTTCCCGAAGGAAAATAAGTGTATCAGACGTATAGGAGGGCTTTGGAAGTGCAAATTCAATATTCGAAGATCTTAATCTAGGATTGTTTTCTATGGCAAGGTTGACCAAGTGTAACCTGTCGTAATCTGGTGCTAATGAGGCTTTTTTCTTGAAAGGACTGTGCGGACTTACTACAAACCATACTTCATCTAACTTTTGATTTTCCAAAATACTATTAGCGATAATAAGGTGTCCAATATGTATTGGATTGAATGAACCGAAGAAAAGACCAATCTCCATCTGTTACTTTTTTGCACAAGTTAAACATAATTGGAGACACCTAAATTATTTAGATGATTCATATAAGGCTATAAGCCATTTTGAGTCTTTATATACTAGATGGAATGTGTCGAGATAGGTTTCATCAAAGCTTAGATCTTTAATGGTTGTGATGCATGTCGCTGTCTCTGCACCTTGGGTGCACTTTAATTTAAGGAACTGACTCTTACTTTTGATTGTATCTTCTGGAGTGTTAAGCACAAAATGTTTGATTTCATTAAGAAATTCTTTTGCTTCCTCGTTTGCAATTTCTTTTGCTTGGTCAAAATCATTGTTATCCATAAAGTACTGCCAAGATTTAACTGTGCTTTCTGGGGTGTTTTCCTGCAGTAGCTGTCTTATCGGTTTGTCTTCGGTATTCTGATCTTGATTCTTTTTACAAGCAAAGGAGCAACTTAAAATGAGGAGTATTATAAATAACTTGATTTTCATTTTTAATATTAATAAAAATCCCAAAAAAAAACTCAAATCAATTTAAGTGATTTGAGTTTTTTTAAGATTTAAAATCCGGAGTCTATGATTCTATATACTGCCGGATTATTTTTAATAAAGTCAGCATAAATACTGTCTTTAGTGCTTTGGATTCCTAAGGCTTCGTAATGAATGATTAAATCCCCCCAGGCTTCTTCTAAGAGGCCTAGCTGTATCTTTGCATCACATTCCGATATTGTACTTGAATAGGTTGTGTCCCACTTATTGACCACATGAAAATCATTATCAGGGGTGCTGCAAATTGAAATGGAAGGATTAATGGATTCAATGACTACTTCCTTAGTGTCTAAGCAATGGATCTCTTCGTTATTACATGCGAAGCTTATGCATAGCAAGAGCGGTAAAAGTTTGGTTGTTTTCATTTTAAACGGGGTTTGGGGTTTTTGTTTATTGTTCTTAAAGGGATTACTAAATTAGTAGTTATTAGGGATCAAATATTGAGAGGTATATTACAAATTGGATAAGTGAGCAATAAATTTTATAGATGTGTCTTTTCCCTTACAATCAATTACCGTTATCGGAAATCTTAAATATTGGTGGATTATTTGATAAGAAATCAAAATATAGACTGTCTTGTAGGCTTATCCCTGAATTCGATTCGTGTTTATCTAAGATTAGCATCCAAGATGCTTCAAGTTCTTCAATTTGAATTTCAGCTTGACACTCTGACATAATTAGAAATTCTGAAGTGTCCCACTTGTGTTCCACTCTGAAATTCATTTCAGATGTTTGACAGATTCTTGCTGATGGAGTGATGGATTTGATGACAACTTGCTTGTTGTCTAGGCATTCTATGTCCTTGTTGGAGCAAGAAAAAAGGAATAGTGTTCCGATACAAATTAAAATTGCAAAAGGGGTTTTCATACGTTCAATGATTTTGGATACTTACTTTAAACATTGAGACGTTAATTGGTATTGTATAGAACACAAAAATACGAGATCTACTTGTCAAAAAATAGCAAATCAGGTATGATAACACTTTGTTAAATGTTGAGGATCAGAACGTTGTTTTGTATTGTTTGATTTGTGATAATTGCAATAAAAAAAGGGAAAGACTAGCTTTCCCTTTTTTTTATTTGTTATCAAACACTTAACATGACAGGCATGACAAGCATAAGTATACTTTCGTCTTCGAGTTCTTCAGCCGGAAGTAATATTCCTGCAGTTGTTGGAGAAGATAATTCCATTTTAATTTCATCGGTTTCAAGCACTCCTAGCATTTCTATTAGGAATTTTGCATTGAAGCCTATAGTGAGTGGGTCTCCTTCGTAAGAACAACTAAGTTTCTCAGATGCCTCGTTAGAAAAATCGAGATCCTGAGCAGATATGTTCATATCATCATTGTTGATGTTTAGAACTACTTGGTTTGTTGTTTTATTAGCATAGATTGCTATCCGTTTCAAGGAATTCTGTAGATCCTGACGATTAGCATGTAGGTTGTTCGGATTATTTTGTGGGATTACAGCCCTGTAATTTGGATAATTCTCATCGATCAGACGACAGCTTAATTTAGTGTGCTCTGATTCAAAGAAAACATTTGACCCATTATATTTAAGTTCTATTAAATCGGAATTACCTACAATTCCTTTAAGTAGATTTAAGGCTTTTTTAGGAACAATAAATGACGATCCAGAGGTGATGTCAAGTTCTTTAAACGTGTATTTCACCAATTTGTGCGCATCAGTAGCAACAAGTGTCAATTCATTATTTTCTAACTGAAAATAAACGCCAGTCATTGCTGGACGTAATTCATCATTACTAGTTGCAAAAATTGTTTTGTTTATACCTTGGGTTAGTTTGTGCCCTGGAATAGACAAAGCTGCAGGCCCCTCTGCCTCTGGAATTGTTGGAAATTCCTCTCCATTCTCACCAGCAAGTTTGTATTTACCGTAAGAAGAAGTAATCTCTATGTTAAAATTACTTTCATCTACATCAACAGTAATAGGTTGCTGCGGAAGTGCTTTTAATGTCTCTAATAGTATTTTGGCTGGTACAGCAACTGAACCGTCTTTATCTGCCTCAACATCCATTTGGGTAGTTATGGCAGTTTCAAGATCAGTAGCTGTTATGATCAGTTGATTTCCCTTAATCGTAAATAAAAAATCTTCAAGTATTGGCAAAACCGGGTTTGAACCAATGGCTCCTCCTGTTACTTGTAATTTTTTAAGTAGATCTGAAGAAGATACGCTAAATCTCATTTTGGTTTATTTTAATTGTGATCTCAGCAGAAATAGCTAAAATACAAACTTAAGCTAAAGCTTTGATTTGAGCACTTATTTTTCCCAACATTTTGTGGATAAACAAAACATTATAGGGTATTTGTTCTAAATTTGTGATTTAATTACAAAGAAATAGTCTTTTTGTTGAAATATCTCAACAAAAATAAGCTTTAAATGATTGTTTAAGGCCAAAATAAAGCAGCGTGGATAGAAGTAGAGTGCCAGAGATTAAGAATATCAGTGAGATTATCATACCTAATGTAAAAACGGTTGAATTATCAAATGGGATTAAAGTTCATTGCCTTAACTCAGGTTCACAAGATGTGCTTAAACTTGAAGTCGTTTTCAATGCTGGAAGACCAGTAGAATTAAAAAATGTTGCTTCGAGAGCCACTCAGGAAATGCTTAAGGAGGGGACTTCGACAATGAGCAATCATGAAATATCTGAACGTGTTGATTTCTTTGGAACCTATATTGAGAGTACCTTTAATCTCGATGATAATACCATAGGTTTTTATTGTCTGAAGCGTTATTTTAAAGAAATTCTGCCTATCCTTTCAGAGGTGCTATTTGATCCTGTTTTTCCAGAAAAAGAACTCGATGGATGGAAACAAAATTCAAAACAAAAATTAAAAGTTGATCTTGAGCGTACGGATGTACTTTCTTACCGCACATTGACTGAACAAATATTCGGGAAAGAACATCCTTATGGATATAATAGCACTGCCCAGTTATTTGATGACATTACTAGAGCAGATTTACTAAGCCACTATCAACAATTTTATGTTAGTGGAAATTGTCAGATATTTTTGACTGGGAAAGTAGGTCAGGAGGAGATTGATCTTGTAGAGGAATTTATAGCTGGAAAAATGAAATCTGGGCCAAGTTCTAAGGTTCTATTGCCTGAGGTACATTCAATTCCTTCTCGTTTAGTTGTTCCTGTGAAATCAGATGTTCAAGCTTCGGTTAGAATGGGATACCGGCTTTTTTCAAAAGAGCACAAGGATTATAATGACTTATATGTTCTCAATAATCTATTTGGAGGGTATTTTGGATCAAGGCTGATGATGAATATCCGAGAGGAAAAGGGATTGACCTATAATATTTATTCTTCACTAGATACTTTCAAGCACGACGGCTATTTTTATGTGGGTTCTGAGGCTAGCAGTGAGAATGTAAATCAAGTTGTTGAGGAGATCAATAAAGAAATGAATATCCTCAAGACTGAACTAGTTACGGAACAAGAATTGTTAATGTTAAAAAACTACCTGATGGGAGGTTTTCTTTCAATGTTGGATGGACCGTTCAATGCAGGTGAGGTCGCTAAATCCTATTTATCAGATGGTTTGGATTTTAGTTTATTTGAAAAGTTGATAAAAAGAGTTAACCAAATACAGGCAGAAGATTTAAGAGAAGTAGCAAATAAATATTTAAATGCAAAGGACTTCGATATTGTTATTGTGGGCGATGATTCAGAAAACTAATAGTAGTGTCGCTCTAGAATCCTTTTATTTACTTATTATATTTTAATTTTTTCCTATTTCTTTCGTATGTTTAGTGTTAACGGATTTAATAGATGTTATTAAAGAATAATACATCCTAATTATTTAAAAATTCCGAGAACTACCAAGGTAATTAATGAAATTATTCAAATTTTTTTCACAGGAAATAGCCATTGATCTGGGTACAGCGAATACGCTGGTAATCCAAGATGGTGAAGTGCTGATTGATCAACCATCGATTATTGCACTTAATAGAAGAACAAGAGAAACAGTAGCGGTGGGGCAACGTGCTATGCTTATGCACGAAAAAACCCATGGTAATATAGAGACAGTGCGTCCACTTAAAGATGGCGTTATTGCAGATTTTGATGCAGCAGAAAAGATGATCAAAGGTTTCATCAATATGATAACAGCTAGAAGAAGTTTCTTCTCGCACATGAAAATGGTTATCTGCATCCCTTCTGGTATTACGGAGGTAGAAAAAAGAGCTGTATTTGATTCTGCCGATCATGTAGATTCTAAAGAAACCTATCTTATTTATGAGCCTATGGCAGCAGCATTAGGTATAGGTCTTGATGTTGAGGAGCCCGTCGGAAATATGATAATTGATATAGGCGGAGGTACTACAGAAATTGCTGTAATTGCCCTTTCTGGAATAGTATGTGACCAGTCCATCAGAATAGCAGGGGATGAGTTTACACTCGACATAATGAATTATCTTAAGAAGCAGCATAATCTTTTGATCGGTGAACGTACTGCTGAACAAATCAAAATAAAAGTTGGTGCGGCATTGACTGAGTTAGAGTCACCACCAGAAGATCTTGCTGTTAATGGCAGGGATCTTATGACAGGAATTCCTAAACAGATTTATGTAACATTCAAAGAAGTTGCAGAGTCATTGGATAAGTCAATTTCCAAGGTGGAGGATGCCATTATGAAGGCTTTAGAAGCCACTCCTCCTGAGTTGGCATCTGATATTTATCAAACTGGCTTATACCTGACTGGTGGAGGTGCATTATTGCGTGGGCTTGATAAGCGAATTTCTTCTAAGACTAAATTACCAGTTCATGTCGCAGAAGATCCGTTAAGAGCTGTTGTTCGAGGTACAGGGATTGCTCTTAAAAATACAGATCGATTTACCTTCTTGATCGATCGCAGAAATAACTGACAAACGGATTTCAAGAAAGAGAATAATATTTACTAGCTATGCGTAACCTTATACTTTATCTACTTAGATATGGGAGTTTCGTACTTTTCTTGTTCCTGGAAGGTATATGCATATTCATGTTGGTCAATTATAATGATTCTCAAAAAGAGATATTCCTTAACTCCTCCGGTAATCTTAACGGAAGAGTTAATTCATTTACGCACCGAGTTGGTGAGATATACGGTGCACATAAAGAGCTAGACTCTCTAGCGACCGTTGTCCGTGATTTAAGGACGCAAAATTTGTATTTGATTTCATTGCTCGAAGAAATTGAACTGACAGATTCACCTGCGGAGGATACCACCTTTTCATATAAAGCAGCTCGAGTTATTCAAAATAGTACAGTTAAAAGCAATAATTTTATCACGATCAATAGAGGCTCAAAGCAAGGTGTATATCCTCGTATGGGCGTAGTTACTGATGATGGTATAATTGGTGTAGTTCGAGATGTCTCTAATAATTTTTCAACCGTAATGTCAATATTACATAGACAATCTCAAGTCTCTTGCAGGATAAAACATGCAGCATTTTTTGGAAATCTAAAATGGACTGGCTTGGATCCAACTGTTGTTTTTTTAGAAGATATACCAAAACATGCTGATGTGGAGGTGGGAGATACTATCCAAACATCTGGCTATTCCAGGCACTTTCCTGTAGGATTAGATGTGGGGAAAGTACAAGACATTTCCCTAAGCCAGGGTTCAAACTCTTATACAATACAGGTTCAGTTATTCAACGATATGAATAACTTGGAGGTTGTCTACGTGCTGGAGGATCAGCAGGCTGAAGAACTTGATAGCTTGTTAACAATTATAGAAAATGAATAGCAATACACTTCCTCATATATTTAGGTTTCTAGGTCTGTTTATTGCACAGGTGCTAGTTCTCCAAAATATTGAATTTGAAAGAGGCGTTTTAAGCTATGTTCATCCAATGATCTATCCTTTATTTATTATTTTAATGCCTATTAAAACCCCAGTTCCTTTAGTCACTGCTTTAGGTTTTGCAATGGGGCTTATGATAGATTATTTGTATTCATCTTTTGGGATGCATGCTGGTGCAGCAGTCTTTGTTGCTTATACGCGTTCCTTTGTGTTGAATTTTTTAGAGCCCAGAGGAGGATATAATGTCTCGTATAGTCCAAATGCTAAACGGTACTCAATACGATGGTTTCTTCAGTATTCCGCAATAATGTTATTTCTACATCATATATTTTATTTTTCCCTGCAGTTCTTTGCTCCAGTATACATTGTACCTATACTTTTAAATACCATCGGTTCGATGATTGTTTCGTTCATGTTGGTTGCATTCTTCCAGATTATTTTTGATCCACAAGACTAAAAAATAGAATAGAAGTGACCAATAATCGTAGCATAGTCATCCAAGTTATATTCTTTGTATTTGCTATAGTTCTAATAGTAAATGCCTTCTACTTGCAGGTCCTGGATGAGTCTATCCCAAATAGGGCAGTTTCTACGGTTACAGATAATATAGAGATCTATCCTGCACGGGGTTTGATTTACGATAGAAATGGTGAGTTGATGGTTGTCAACGAACAAGTATATGATATCAAGGTAACCTATAACTTTCTTGAGCCCTCAATGGATACGCTCCGTTTTTGCGAATTTTTAGGCATCAGCCAAGCAGAGTTTGAAAAGCGAATGGATATTGATTTTAGAAATGAAAGGTATAGCAAGAGAATTCCTTTTACTTTCTTGAGTACGATTTCTTCAGCTCAAATAACAGCACTGAAAGAAAGTTTACATGAATTTCCAGGGTTTTCAATACAAAGAAGGAATGTTAGAGGATATCCGCATAGCTCAGCTGCTCATATCTTAGGTTATATTCGAGAGGTCAATCGAGCTGAGGTAGATGCAGATGATAATTTTGATAATGAAGGCAGTAGGATATATGAATCAGGGGATTATATAGGAAGCGATGGATTAGAATCTACCTATGAATCTTATCTAAAAGGTGAAAAAGGGCAGCGAGTAGTATTTAAAGATAGACTTGGAAGGGAAGTTGGAGATTATAAGGAAGGAGCAATGAATTATGATGCGATATCAGGTGCTGATATTCATACTTCTCTTGACCTTGAGTTGCAGGCATATGCTGAATCTCTTATGAATGGCAAGAAAGGTGCTGTTGTAGCTATAGAGCCAGAAACTGGAGAAATCCTCTGTATGCTTTCTTCGCCGTCTTATGATCCAGGCCTTTTAACAATATCTAAAGAGCGGGGTAAGAACTTCCAACAGCTCAACAAAAATCCAAATAATCTATTCTTCAATAGGTCATTGTCCGCGCAATACCCTCCAGGTTCTACACATAAAATGTTAGTAGGTCTTGTTGGGATGCAGGAAGGAGTAATATCCCATGATCAATACATACCTTGTCCAGGCTATTATTCTTACAATAATTTTTTAGGTAAATGTAGAAATCACCCTCCTACGCACAACATAGGTCGTGCGATTCAATTTTCTTGTAATACTTATTTCTGGCATACCTTCCAGAAGATAATCGATAAAGGAGGATCTAGTAATGATGAAGCCAATCTAGACAAATTCTACACGTATATGAGAGAATTTGGCTTGGGTCAAGAGTTGGGAGTAGATCTTCCCGGCGAAGAGGACGGCAAGGTGCCGAATGCAGCGTTCTACAATAAGATTTATGGAAAAAATAAATGGTATTCTACCTTTATTATCTCTTTAGGAATCGGCCAAGGAGAACTTTTGTTAACAACTTTACAGATGGCAAATATGTCCTGTCTCTTAGGGAATAGAGGTTATTATAAAACTCCACACCTTGTCAAACGTTTTGAAAATACAAGCTTAGATTTTCCTAAAGATAGTATAGCTGTGTTCCAGTCCTCTATAGATAAACAACATTTCGAGCATGTAGTGGAGGGTATGAAGTTAGTTGTTCAGGCAGGAACTGGTAGGCAGGCACAAAACAATTTCACTCCGATTGCGGGAAAAACTGGTACTGTTCAAAATAAGTTTGGGGAGGATCATTCTACCTTTATTGGCTTTTCTCCAACTGAACGTCCAAAAATTGCTGTGGCTGTATATGTTGAAAATTCAGGAGGAGGTGGAACTTTTGCTGCACCCATTGCTGGTTTAATAATGGAGAAGTATACAAATGGGGAGATCTCTAAGCAAAAGAAGTGGGTCGAAGAAAGAATGATCAACACCATATTAATTGAAGAAACAGAAATTACAGATGAGAATTAGTGCGATTGTTGCGGTTTCCAAAGGAAATGTAATCGGAAAGGATAATGGTATTCCTTGGTATTTGCCATCAGATTTCAAATATTTCAAAAAGACCACATTGGGGCACAACATTCTAATGGGAAGGAAATGCTTTGAATCAATAGGTCGCCCATTGCCAAAGCGTACTAATATTGTGATCACTCGTAATCCTTATTTTATGGCTTCGAATATATTGGTATTCAATTCGATAGAAGAAGGTATTGAAGCAGCGAGGGAAAATGGTGAAGAAGAATTATTTATTATAGGAGGTGGTTTGATCTATGATCAGACAGTACATCTTTGGGATAAGTTGTATTTGACAGAAGTTGATCTAGATGTACCAGGAGATGTGTTTTTTCCTGAAATCAAGTCAGAGGAATGGGATCAGGTATCCTCTGAACACCATTCGCCTGACGAAAAAAATGAATACGCCTACACATTTAAAGTATTTACCCGCAAGACTTAAATCCAAGCAATAGCAGTAGCTTTTTCAAGGTTATTTTTTGGATCCTTAAGCAAGTCAGCTATATAGGCATGTAATGCTTCTATGTGGTTTGCTCCCTCTATTATTTTCTTAACAGATGGGTCAGATTTGGCAGTTTCAATAGCTTCTTGTGATGGAATGTTTTTTATCCCTGCAAGCATGCCGATTTCATTTCCTCTAAGTACAGTACTAGTCTGTATTTTAGCAGGTAGTTTGTCAAAGCCAATAGTTATTTCTGTTACACTTTGAACAATAGTTTGTATAGCATCTCCACTCGCTCTCACGTAGTAGGCCCTTCCAAGTCTTCCCATCAGATCAAGTTTATGCGGATTGATCCTATTGTTTTCATCTACAACATGCTCAGCAATATGCATCAGTACCACTTCACAAAGGATTAGGTGTCCCGCTCCTCCATGATCACCAAGAGTTATAATTTCCTTGACTTTACATTCCATTTGGACAGGACTTTCCTTAACGCGAAAAGGTCTTACCTTTTCAGATGGAATTGTATTCAAACCAGCCTTTTCAAACTCATTGATATTAGAAGGAAATTCTACCGATGTCACAGCCATCTGTCGCACTATGTCATGATTGACAACATTAATAACGACCTCCTTTGTGTTCATGACATTGGATAAGGTATCTTTTGTTGTGTTATTTAAAACTCTTCTATTTGAGGAGAAAACTAGAATTGGTGGATTTGAGCTGAATGCATTGAAGAACGAGTAAGGCGCAAGGTTTGGATTACCCTCCTCATCTACTGTGCTCACAAAAGCAATAGGTCTTGGAGCAATAGATCCTACTAAGAACTGATGTAAGTCTTTAGTTTTTGTTTCTTCAGGTACTATTCTAAGCATTTGTCTTATTTTTGGATCCTGCTATCAAATAAAATATAAAGCAGGACAGTTTTCTTTTAATTTGCAGCGTGAAAATAACTACAAATAGGCAATTAAATGCAATCAAATATGAAAAAGCAAGGTAAAGGTCCTCTTATCTCTTTAGTTTTTATAGCATTACTAATATTGGGGAGGTCCTATTATTTTCAGCCGGATGTAGATCAGGGAGAAAAGGCGCCTGACTTAGTCGCTGAATTATTGAATGGAGATGCATTCGATCTTCAGCAGTTAAAAGGTAGGTATGTATTGGTTGATTTTTGGGGCTCATGGTGCGCACCTTGTAGAAGAGAAAATCCTAGTTTGGTCAATCTATTTAGAAAATTTAAAGGTCAGTCTTTTAAGAATGCCTCTGGTTTTGATATTGTATCTGTAGCTATAGATAAAGATGAGGCAGCTCTAAAGTATGCTATTCGTAAGGATGGCCTAAGTTGGCCTTATCATGTCTTTGATGAAGCAACAAGCCTTCGTTTTTTTAATGGCCCAATTTCAAATGTGTGGGGCATAAACGAAGTACCTCAGAAATTTCTGATTAGCCCCGAAGGCACAATTGCTTTAACCAATCCTTCTGTGGATGAATTAGATTCTTTTCTTAATACACATGTCAGTAACTGACAATTTGTCAAAATAGTAGGTTTGGCAGGTAATTTGTACTTTTGTGCTTGAATGTAAAATCTGATAAAAAGAATGGCTAAAAAAGATAGTAAGCAGAACGAGGAAGTGATGGATGAAAATATCAAAGTAGAGGATACGGCGACAGATACTAAATCCGAGGAACAGCAGACTAGTTCTGATAGTGCGAACAACGAAGTTCAGCAGATAAAGGATAAATACCTTAGGCTGTTTTCAGACTTTGAAAACTATAAGAAAAGGACTGCAAAAGAAACTCTCGAAATTAGAAGAACTGCATCTAAGGATGTAATGATGTCTATTATTCCCGTCTTAGACGATTTTGAGCGTGCTAGACAAAATGCAGCGAAAGATAGTAATGATGAATCTTTTAGTGAAGGTGTTCAGCTCGTTTACGATAAATTATTCAAAGCTCTTCAAGCAAAAGGCCTTGAAATGATGAAATCAACTGGTGAAGTTTTTGATTCAGAACTACATGAAGCAATTACAAAAATTCCTGCTCCTACTCCTGACCTTAAAGGGAAGGTAATAGATACGATTGAGTTTGGTTATACCCTTAATGATCAGATTATCCGTTATGCCAAAGTAGTGGTTGGCGAATAATCATAATATTTAGATAATGGCAAAGAGAGATTATTACGATGTATTGGGGGTTGACAAATCAGCAGACGAGTCGGCAATCAAGAAAGCATATAGGAAGAAAGCAATTAAGTTTCACCCCGATAAGAATCCTGATAACAAGGAAGCGGAGGAGAGTTTTAAGGAGGCTGCTGAGGCTTATGAAATACTGAGTAATGCAGAGAAAAAGGCTCGTTATGATCGCTATGGTCATGCAGGTGTCGATCCAAATGCAGGATTTGGAGGTGCTGGTGGAGCTGGAATGACCATGGATGATATTTTCTCCCATTTCGGAGATATATTCGGCGGTGGTGGTAGCGGTGGCGGAGATCCATTTTCATCATTCTTTGGCGGCGGCGGTGGTCGTGCTAGAAGCCGTGGTGAGCGAGGAAAGAACCTTCGTATAAAGGTTAGCCTAAGCCTTGAAGAGATCGCTTCCGGAGTTAAGAAAAAAGTAAAGGTAAAAAAGCATAATGCTTGTACAAGCTGTAACGGATCAGGAGCGAAAGATGCAAACTCAGTAACTACCTGTACTACTTGTGGTGGTCGAGGTGCTGTCAATCAAATCCGATCGACGATGTTCGGTCAGATGCAGACTACTGTGACTTGTCCGACCTGTAATGGA
The DNA here is from genome assembly GCA_029252685.1 of Saprospiraceae bacterium. Taxonomy (GTDB): domain Bacteria; phylum Bacteroidota; class Bacteroidia; order Chitinophagales; family Saprospiraceae; genus AM-2324. The sequence goes on from JAQXAY010000148.1 coordinate 42,979, forward strand.
AGAGGAGAAATGGTAACAGCAAAATGTGGATCTTGTAGAGGTGAAGGTGTCATTTTTAGCGAAGAGACATTAGAGCTTGATATCCCAGCTGGTGTTTCAGAGGGTATGCAGATTACTTTTAGAGGTAAAGGTTCTGCAGGAAGATTTGGTGGTCCAAATGGTGATCTTTTAGTCGTAGTGACAGAGAAGGAACATGAGCATTTTGAAAGAGATGGTCAATCTTTAATCTATGACTTGTATGTAAACTTTGCTGATTTAGCACTTGGCGCATCTATAGAAGTTCCTACACTTGATGGTCGTGTGAAGATTAAAATTCCTGAAGGTACACAAGCAGGTAAGATTTTCCGTTTGAAAGGAAAGGGTCTACCTGAGGTGCAAGCTTATGGAAGGGGTGATTTTCTGATTCATGTAAATGTTTGGACACCTAAGAAGTTGACTTCAGAGGAGCGCAAAATGCTTCAAACAATGAGGGACTCTGATAACTTTAATCCTAATCCGGATAATCAGTCAAAGGGTTTCTTAGGCAGAATGAAGGATATATTCAACTAGTATGAAGGCAATTAAAAGATTATTTTTTGGTGCTTTTTGTTTAATGCTTTGTTCCTGTGGTCCGAAAATTATTTTTGAAGAGACAGTAGGTTTTGAAAACGAAGTGTGGACTTATGGTGATTCTCTGAATTTTGAATTCTCCATACAGGATACCTCTAAGCAATACGATTTGATGGTGGATATCGGCCATAATGCTCGTTTTCCTTACCAGAATTTGTATAGCACTATATCCACTATATATCCTGATGCCAAGCGCATGGATCAAGTCTTGTCCTTTGAAATGGCAGAAAAGACAGGTCGTTGGTATGGTAAATGCAAGGCCGAAACTTGCGAGCTTACTATTCCATTGCAAACTTCTGTGCGATTTGACCAAGTAGGAGATTATGTAATAGGATTTGAACAGTTTAGTAGGAAGGATAGCCTTTGGGGCTTTAGGGATTTTACCCTTAGACTGACAGAAAGCATAGTGAAATAACAAAAAGGGCGATTAAATATTAATCGCCCTTTTTTTATTGGCAAAATGTATTGCAAAATGTAGATGTCTTGCTAACAACAGATTGATTTATTGTCAATTATAAGGCAATTTGAAAGACCTGTACTACTTGTTTGGACACTCTTGTCTCTTGACAAACCAAACAAGAAACCAAAATGAAAAACTACACCTACTTTTTGCTGCTTTTTGGATTCATAATGATTCCTTTTTTTACTGCATCCGCACAGGAAGTGCGTGTGAAAATTAAATCGGAAGAAACACTTCATAAGGAACACAAGATTAATACCATACAGCCTATTAGTAAGTCTAATCCACTTTTTCCAATATTCCATGATATAGACTTAAGTTCAAGCAAGGATTTTGACTTGAGCCTTGTGGCCATAGAACAAGGTCAACCAAGTATTCAAGATAAGCTTGAGCTTGATGCCGAGATCGATAAGCTTAGGTCTAGTAAACTTAATACTAAATTCGATCCATTCAATCTTGTAGAATCAGACGCTGATGGAGGTATAGCCCTTGTCAACGGGTTTGAAGGCAACGCTTATAATAGTTGGTATCCTTCTGATAATGCGATGGCAATTTCTAATGATGGATATATTGTTAGTCTTACAAATTCTTCCATTAGTTTTTATAATTCTGGCGGTGTAGTGTTTTTGAATAGTCAGTCCTTAGGGCAATTTTATAGTTTTCTTGATTTAGGATATTTCTTCTTTGACCCTAGGATTATCTATGACGTAGAGGCGGACAGATTTATTATTGTATGTCTATATTCTAATTCACCACAATCAAACAGGGTTGTTGTTTCTGTCTCAGCATCTGGCAATCCATTGGACGGTTGGAACACAACCACAATCCTCGCATCAGATATAGAGGCGGATGCCTGGTTTGACTATCCTAACGTTGGGATTTCTGCAGAGGATATTTTTATAAGTGGAAACATGTTCACGAGTAGTGCTCAGTTTACACAATCTGTAGTAATTCAGTTGGATAAGACTGCACTTTATGCTGGTGAAGAAGCTTCTTGGGAGATATTTGAAAATATTTCAGATGGCATGGGAGTTGGATCTTTTACTATAAAGCCAATGTCTTCGGGAGTAGCGGAAAATTATAGTTCAGGTTTATATTTGATAAGTACAAGTTCCGCTGGAGGAAATTCATTCTTGTTGTATAGGATTACGGACCAGCTTTCGGCCGAGCAAGTATTGGAAGTGTTTTCTATACCTACAATGAGTTATGCTGCTCCAGTAGAGGCTTCTCAGAATGGATCAGATAAGAAATTATTTACTGGTGGAGTTCGACTTAGGGATGGGTTTTATGCCGACGGGAAACTACATTTTGTGCATGCCACTGATTTTGGAAACGGCTATGCAGGAATTCGATATACTAAGTTCGATCTCAATGACTATGAAAGTTACTCAATTGATTATGGACTACTAGGTTTTGATTATGCTTATCCGTCTATCTCAGCCTTTGAAACAGAAAACAATCAATTTTCAGTCTTGATATCCTGTCTACGTTCTGGGCAATCTCTGTATCCAGAAATCAGAGCTTTTAAGATAGATAAGTATATGAATTCCACAAATTCAATTCTTATAAAAAGTGGTGAATCACCAATATCAATATCTAATAATTTGAATCAGCGGTGGGGTGATTATACATCTACTGTAATGCAATTTGATACCGATGAACCTACGGTTTGGGTTTTTGGATGCTATGGTAAAAATATGAAGTTTGGAAATTTTATTGGGGAGGTGAGTTTAGGAAATAATGGCAATGCTCCTCTGTCGGATTTTATTGCAAGCAATACATTTGGTGTAGGTCCTTTGTCGGTTAGTTTCTCGGATGAACCTTCATCTGCTGTTGAAAATAGATACTGGTCCTTTCCCAACGGAAATCCATCTTTTTCTACTGATCCCAATCCCGTCGTAGAGTATTTGAGCCCGGGGAATTATAATGTCACACTATCTGTATCAAATGCTTTTGGAACTCATCAGGTTACAAAATATGATTTTGTACAAGTTGGGGTTTTGCCAGAAGCTGATATTCAGGTAACAAGCCCAAGTGTTACAGTAGATGAAAATGTTATTTTTCAAGGTGTGAGTCTTTCCGAGGTTGACTATTGGGAATGGATTATTGAAGGTGCTGATGAGCAATACCACAACATCCAAAACCCGGTCGTTGTATTTAAAGAACCGGGTATGTATTCAGTCGAATTGAATGTGTCAAATGCTTTTGGAGCGTCACAGGTTTTCAAAGAGGACTTTATTGCAGTTAGTACGCTGAGTAGTTTGAATAAAGTCTCAGACTTGGCAAGCTTGTCGGTCTATCCGAATCCTGCTGTACATTCTTTTAGTGCCGATATGCAACTGAAGGAGCGTTTGGAGCTTACTATTGTGTTAGTGGATGCATCAGGTAAATTAGTTCGAAATTTTTTCTCGGGATTTCTTAAGCCTGGTGTCCAAAGACTTACTTTCAATACTGATGTATTATCGAAGGGAGTTTATTATCTTGTGATCAAAGAATATTCAGGAAAATTACTATCGAATGAAAAAATCATTATTCAGGGTCCTTAGTTTTTTTGTAGTTTTAAGTATGATTTCCTGTGGCTCAAGTCGGAATGCACTTGAGATTGATTCGGGCTATACAGAAGAGCTACCTGATCCAGCATTGAATGATACTGATCCAAGGAGGAATTCTCAATTATCAGGGAAAAAAGGATTTGAGGGATTGAATAAAGGCTCAAAGATCTCCAAGAAAAAGAAATCAGGTAATTCTTAAGTGCTTTGAAAAAAGATAATTATTTAAATAAATTAGCCATTCTATTCAGAATGGCTAATTTAATTTTTACAAAAAAGTTGTATGACAAGTATAAGCAGAGAAGTATACAGAATTAATCCAGGGTCTATGAAGAGCTTGCGAATTACCAAGGAGACGCTTGAGGAGCCAGGGCTGGGTGAGGTAAGGGTTAGTGTGAAAGCAATAGGATTGAATTTTGCTGATGTCTTTTCTGTTTGGAAGTTGTATTCCGCTATTCCTAAAGGAGCCTTTATTCCTGGGCTTGAATATTCTGGCATTGTTGAATCAGTTGGTACAGGCACTTCTCAATTTAAGCCGGGAGATCGTGTGATGGGAATCTGTAGGTTTGGAGCTTATTCAAGTCATCTGAATATTGATGAAAGATATTTGGTAGCACTAGCAGACACATGGACTTATTCAGAAGGTGCAGCTTATCTTGTTCAGTCTTTGACTGCCTACTATGCTTTGTTGGACTTAGGCGGTCTAAAAGAGGGTATGAATGTACTTGTCCACTCCGCTGCTGGCGGTGTAGGTACTTATGCAAATCGTATTGCCAAGAAGTTTGGGGCACATACCATAGGTACAGTTGGTAGTGAATCAAAGGTGGAATATTGTAAAAAGGAAGGATACGATCAGGTAATTGTTAGAGATAATAAAAACTTCGGACCTCAGCTAAAAGATGCTCTTGGCGATCGTCCACTAAATCTAATCCTTGAATGCATTGGTGGGCCTGTTCTTAAGGACGGTTATCAGTCACTTGCAGAACAGGGAAGAATGGTAGTTTATGGATCTGCCTACTACGCGAGTGACCGCGATAAGCCTCGTTTTATTGATCTATTTCTAAAATATAAGCGTAGGCCAATGATAGATCCTCAACAGATGATTCAATATAATAAAGGAATCTTAGGCTTCAACTTGATTTACCTTTATGAGCGTGCAGATTTGATGCATAAACTATTGGAAGAATTGGCTGTGCTTGAGCTTGAGAAGCCTACTGTAGGAGAGACATTTTCATTTGATAAATTACCCGACGCTCTAAGGTTATTCCGAACGGGGAAGACCATTGGAAAAGTTGTTGTAACGGTATAAAAAAAGGATGCTCTCGAGCATCCTTTTTTTATTTTATCTACTTAAATACATATTTCGTTTACTATCCAAATCTCTAAAGAAAGGATCAGTAAGGTCTTTTATGAATCGAATTGCTTCACCTGTGGATTTCATTTCAGGCCCTAGATTTTTATCAACATTCGGGAATTTATCGAATGAAAATACAGGAACTTTAATTGCGTATCCCTGTGGTTTAGGCGTGATCGTGAAATCTTTCAATGTATTGGCACCCATCATAACTTTTGTAGCAATATTCAAGTATGGAACTTGATATGCTTTTGCTATAAATGGCGTTGTTCTAGACGCTCTTGGATTTGCTTCAATTACAAATACTTTCTCACCCTTTATGGCGAATTGTATATTAATCAAGCCTTTGATCTGAAGCGATAAAGCTAGTTTTTTAGCATACTCAACCATTTGATTAATTACATCAACACTTAAGCTGTATGTAGGTAGCACAGCGGAACTATCGCCAGAGTGCACACCTGCAGGTTCAATATGCTCCATGATACCCATGATATGCACATCTTCACCATCACAGATTGCATCAATCTCTGCTTCTTTAGCTCTATCAAGGAATTGATCAATTAGAATCTTGTTACCAGGTAGTTGCTTGTAAATGGAAAGAACATGTCTCTCTAGTTCCTCGTCATTGATCACAATACGCATACTCTGACCACCTAATACGTAAGAAGGTCTTACGAGTACAGGATAGCTGACCTTGTTTGCGATTTCAATTGCTTGGTCAACATCAATGGCAGCGCCATAGTCTGGATAAGGTATTTCTAATTCTTTCAGAAGGTCAGAGAATGCACCTCTATCCTCTGCAAGATCCATAGACTCAAAACTAGTACCAATAATATTTATTCCCTTATCTCTAAGTGTTTCTGCTAGTTTCAATGCTGTTTGCCCACCAAGCTGTACAATAACGCCCTCCGGTTTTTCAAGTGCTATGATTTCCTCTAGGTGTTCCCAAAATATAGGCTCAAAGTAGAGTTTGTCTGCAATATCAAAATCGGTTGATACAGTCTCAGGATTACAATTGATCATGATGGCCTCGTATCCTGCTTCTTTAATCGCTTTAATACCGTGTACACAGCAATAGTCAAACTCGATTCCCTGTCCAATTCTATTTGGCCCTGAACCAAGTACTATGATTTTCTTCTTATCTGAAGGTATACTTTCGTTCTCCGTGTCAAACGTTGAATAGAAGTATGGTGTTTGAGCTGCAAATTCCGCCGCACAGGTATCCACCATTTTATATGTTCTTCTAATATCAAGTGCTAGACGACGATTGGTAATATGGTGTTCATCAATTCGCATCTTCCATGCGATTTGTTTATCTGAGTACCCCGCTTTTTTAAGCTCTATTAAAAAGTCTTTATCTAGATCTTCAGGAACGTTATATCTGGAAATCTTTGCTTCAAGGTCAACCAAATCTTTGATTTGTCTGATGAACCAAGGATCTATTTTTGTTAATTTGTGTATCGTCTTAGACGGTACTCCTAGTCTAAGTGCATCCTTTACTCTGAAGATCCTATCATCTGAAGGTTTTTCTAATCTAGTTAGAATTTCTTCAGTTTTGATCCATTCTTTTTGATCTGTTCCTAAGCCTGCTCGATTATTTTCTAAGGATTGACAAGCTTTCTGCAAAGCTTCTTTGAAGCTACGTCCAATAGCCATCACCTCTCCTACTGATTTCATCTGAAGACCAAGTGTATGATCAGAACCATAGAACTTACTGAAGTTCCATCTAGGCATCTTCACGATAACATAATCTAGTGTAGGTTCAAAGAAAGCAGAAGTATTTCCAGTAATCTGGTTGTCCAACTCATCAAGTGTATACCCAATGGCTAGTTTAGCAGCGATCTTTGCGATTGGATATCCAGTAGCTTTAGAAGCAAGTGCAGAAGATCTTGAAACTCTTGGGTTGATCTCAATTACAATAAGCTCTTCCGTTTCAGGATTGATAGAGAATTGAATATTACATCCACCTGCAAAGTTACCTAGTGAGCGCATAGATTGTATGGCCTCATTACGCATCCTTTGATAGGCAGAATCTGATAGAGTCATCGCAGGTGCAACAGTTATACTGTCTCCTGTATGAATCCCCATTGGATCAAGGTTCTCTACTGTACAGATGATAACTACATTATCATTGGAGTCTCTTAGAAGTTCAAGTTCATATTCTTTCCATCCCAATACTGCCTTTTCAACCAATACTTCGTGGGTAGGAGACATATTTAAACCATGTCTAAGCGCATTGTCAAATTCTTCGGCTTTGTGAACAAATCCACCACCAGAACCTCCAAGAGTATAGGATGGTCTTATCACAAGTGGGAAACCAATCTCCTGTGCTGCTTCTTTCCCTTCCAAGAAAGAATTGGCAATTTTAGAAGGTGCTACCGATAAGCCTATATCAATGATGTGGTTTCTGAAAGCCTCTCTGTTTTCAGTGAGTTCGATCGCATCTAGATCAACACCAATAAGTTTGATGTTGTATTTTTCCCAGATACCTCTTTCACCAGCTTCGATAGCTAAATTTAGAGCGGTCTGCCCTCCCATTGTTGGCAGGACTGAATCGATATCAGGCTGCTCAATAAGGATTTCCTCAATACTCTCAACTGTGAGAGGTTTTAAGTAAATCTTATCTGCTGTCATTGGATCAGTCATGATGGTTGCAGGGTTTGAGTTTATCAAACTCACTTTTATACCTTCTTCCATCAAAGAACGAGAAGCTTGTGTACCTGAATAATCAAATTCACAGGCTTGGCCAATGATTATTGGACCACTGCCAATTATAAGAACGGAACGGATACTATTATCTTTGGGCATTTTTTAAGAGCTTAGCTAAGAATAAATTTTCGCAAAAATATTTGTTGTTGGCTTAATTTCCTAATCTTCAGCAAATATAACTAATGAATTAAAGTGAAAAACTTTTAAATCGTTCCTTTTTCATTGGAAATAAAGATTCTCTGGAGTCTTTAATTTATAATAGTTTGTTTGTCAGTGCTGTAGAATTCGTAGGCATTATGCAATAAAATATTCGGTCCTTCTTGAATTGACTCACTTCTTTTTACAAAATAGTACGTCCATTTTCCTTCTGATAAATCTTGTTTTACAAGATCAACTTGGAAGAGTGAATCTTGTGGGCCGATTATACTAATGACTTTAGTCTCTCCTTTTTCATTGTTAAGAAGAATATTTATTTTTTCATTGATCTTTAGTTGTTCTTTAGAAAAATCCAGCTCAAAACCATCTTCGAGGCTGACTTGCTCGTCAAGCGTGTAGCTTTTTATGCCAGACATCGTAATGGTATTCTTCAAATTCTGACCACTTAAGTCTTTGAATTCAAATTCCACTAAATTTCTAAATGACCTTTCCTGTTCAATTTGGTATCTGTGTAGTTTATCTGAGATCCATTTGCTGTTCATTTTGTCTTTTCCTTGATTAATACCATCGGACAATACAAAAGGAGTTTTATTTTTTGAGGTGTCCACAAGGAAAAGGTGCGCCTCTATTCGTTCGACACTTCCTTTTTCAAGGTATCTAACATAAAAATTTCCGCTAAGGACCTCTTGAGTATCAGTATCCTTCTTGTTACAAGACAAGAGAAAACCTAAAGTAAATAATGAAATTGCAATTGAAATGTAAAAAGATGACCTCATTAGAATCTATTTATTAGTATACGGGGATGTGATAAATTTGAGTAGCAAGGTAATAAATGGAAAAGGTATTTGTGCACTCTATTGGTTAATCTTCATTAAAATCCATCCGGTTTTGTGTTTTTTACTTTGTTTAAACCATTGTTAAATAGGTATGTGTGTTGCTTTTAATTTGTTTAGAAGCCTTGATTTTAGATGGATTATGTTTATTATTTTAACCATTAAGACCTATTTTGCAATTGGTTTATAGGAGTGTTGTCGAGATAATATATCAAAAAAGACATTATATCCGAAAGATTTTTTTGAGCATAACTTTCTTCCAAGACCTTAATATACTTTGTAAAGCGGAGGCATTTGGTTAATATTGTGTGAATAAAAAAACTCGAATTAGATTATTGTAACTAATTAAAAAAGACTGTATGGTACGTTATTTACTCATAACCCTGTCTTTTCTTCTCCTAGGATCCTTTGGAGCTGCTGCCCAGGGTACCCTTCAGGGAAAGGTGACAGAGAATGAATCAGGGTTAGGCGCCATCGGCGCTACGGTATTAGTCAAAAGAGGCGGTGTCCAGATTACTGGGGGCGTGACTGATTTTGATGGGAACTATTCTATTCCCAATCTTGATCCCGGAACTTATGATGTGGAGGTTTCCTATGTAGGTTTTGCATCATCAAGAACAACAGGAGTAGTTCTTTATGTGAACAGAATTGTTAAACTTGATGTATCTCTTGTTCCGGATTCAGAAGTATTGGATCAATTCGTCGTAGTGGGCTACAAAGTACCACTGATCGAAGTTGATAATACAACTGGAGGTAAGACGGTAACAGCTGAAGAGATTGCAAATCTTCCTGGTAAATCCATTGGAAGTATTGTATCTACTGTTGCAGGTGTCGCATCTGTTGATGGTAATGTCAACGTAAAGGGATCTCGTTCCAATGCAACCGATTATTACGTGGATGGTATTCGCGTGAGTGGTTCATTACCTCCACAATCGGAGTATGAGCAGATTCAGGTATTGACGGGTGGTATTTCCGCTCAATACGGTGATGTAACAGGTGGTATCATCTCGATCATCACAAAAGGACCTCAGAGTAATTATTCTGGTAGTGTGGATTTAGAGACAACTTCTCCTTTTGATAATTATAACTATAATCTTGCTGCTGCAAGTATAGCTGGTCCAATTATCAAAAAGAATGATAAATCTATACTTGGTTTCCGTATTTCGGGACAATATAGATATGAAGATGATAATAATCCTCCTCAAGGAGTTTATTACAAAGCAACAGACGCAAAAATAGCTGAGATTGAGGATAATCCAGTTGATAATATTGGAGGTATTCTTCGTCCTACTGCAAATTCAATGAATGCGCAAGACGTCGAAGCATTGGATTACAATCCTAATTCAGAAATAGAGGATATGTTCTACACTGCAAAATTGGATTGGCAGGTTTCAAAGGGTATTGATGTTACCGCGTCAGGTTCATTCAGAAAGAACAAAAACAGATTCCTACCAGGAACAAATGATAATGGTAATAGTCGTTGGATTCTTTTTAACTCTCACAACAACCCATATTCTGATTTCCAGAATTACCGTGCTAATTTTAGATTGAGACACCGTCTTGGTCAGACTGATTATACATCGGCAGGGGAGGGAGATACGAAAAGTGCTGTTCAGAATATTACTTACATCCTTCAGGGTGGTTTTGAGCGTTCTAACAGATTTAATTATGACTCAAGACATGAAGATAGATTCTTTGATTACGGATATGTTGGACAATTTGAATATAGTTTTGATAATGCGCTAGGTCTTCCTTTTGATAGAGAAAATCCAGCGGACTATCCATTCTTCCTAGAGCATAGAGGTTTCTCTGAGACGCTTACAGGGTATACACCAGCTGGAATTAATCCAGTTTTGGAAAATTATAACGCAGATGTTCCAGAAGGATCTATTGAATCTGCATATTTGATCAGGAATGGTTTCCAGAGTAATACACTTACAGAAATCTTCAATGGCCTTCATACCAATGCAGGTGCTGTTTACAATAATTATACTAAAACAGAGAGTGATCGTATAACTGCTCAAGCGAATGTATCTTTCGAGATTGTTCCAAGAAAAAATTCTGCAAACAGACATAACATCAAATTTGGTGCTATGTACGAGCAACGTACTTCAAGAAGATGGGATTTAGATCCTATAGCTCTTTGGCGAATTGCTGAACAACAAGTAAATCGTAACATCATAGGTGTAGATACATCGATGATCGTTGGAGATTCTCTCGTTGAACAGACAGGTGAGCTTATTCCTATTTACGGTAAAACAACTGTTGATTTACTGGGTAACTCATTTTATAAAGAGATTCGTGAGTCATTCGGAATTCCATTAACTGATTTCGTAAATGTACATGGATTTAGTCCTGACCAATTGTCAATAGACATGTTCTCTTCCTCAGAGCTTACTACTGAGGATATCTTGAATTATTATGGTTATTCTTATACAGGTGAGAAGAAGAACTCAACTTTTGATGACTTCTTCACAAATACTGATGAGAACGGTCTGAGAACATTCGATGTTCCAGCATTTACACCGAACTACTTTGCTTTCTATGTGGAGGATAAATTTAACATCGATGACATTTACTTTAGCTTTGGTCTTCGTATGGATCGTTTCGATGCAAACACGAAAGTGGCTAAAGATTTGTATGTCTTAGAAGATGTTTATTCTGCTGCTGATTATCATGCACAATTTGGAGGTGAAGCTCCATCTACTGTAGGTGATGATTCTAAGGTATATGTAACCAATATAGAGCAACCACAAGTTGTAGCATATAGAGATGGTGATGCATGGTATACATCAGGGGGTACTGAGAGTACAGGACCTCAAATCTTCGGTGGTCAGACTGTACAGCCGATGTATGTTAATCCTGACGTATCGATCAACTCTCCTGAATTCGATCCGTCGACTTCATTTGTAGATTACGTACCACAGGTGAATTTCTCACCTCGTCTTGCATTTTCATTTGCGATTTCAGATGTTGCAAACTTCTATGCACACTATGATGTGATGGTTCAGCGTCCAGCTTCAAATAGCGTATTTACTCCATTGGATTATTACCTATTCTACGAAGGAGGAACACTAAAGAACAATCCAAATCTTAGACCAGAGCGTACTATTGATTACGAAATTGGTTTCCAACAGAAACTTAATGATCGTTCATCAATCAAACTTTCGGCTTATTACAAGGAGCTAAGAGATATGATCCAGTCAAGACAATTGACTCAGGTTGCTATCCTTGGTCAATATACAACTTATGATAACCTTGACTTTGGTACTACCAAAGGTTTCACATTCTACTATGACCTTCGTCGTACGAAGAATATTCAAATGCAGTTATCATATACCCTTCAGTTTGCTGATGGTACTGGTTCAGATGCTAACTCAACTCGTGGTTTAGACTTTAGAGGAGTTCAGCGTTCACTATATCCACTTAACTTTGATGAGCGTCACAGATTCGGTTTGAATCTAGACTACTCTTACGGAGAAGGAAAGAAATATAATGGTCCAGTATTATTCGGAAGAGACATCTTTGCTAATGCAGGTCTGAATGTTCAGATGAATGCAGTATCAGGTCGTCCGTATACGAAGAAACTTCAGCCAACTCAATTTGGTGGAGACTTTACACTTGGATCTATTAATGGTGCAAGAAAACCTTGGACATTCCAATTGGATTCAAGATTGATGAAAAATTTCTCTATTGCAAGGGAAAATGGTTCAAGCCTGAACTTCCAGGTTTACCTAAGGGTATCAAATATCTTGAACAGAAGAAATGTACTAAATGTATTTACGGCTACAGGTGTGGCGGATGATGATGGTTATTTGGCATCTGCTAATGGTCAGTCTGCATTGACTGCAATTGGTAACGATCCAACACTATCTGAAACAAGTTATATTGCTGCATACAATTGGCGTATGTTGAATCCTGACTTCTTTACACAGCCGAGAAGATTCTATTTAGGAACAGTTTTCTCATTCTAATTGACAAAATAAATTGAAAATGATGAAACATAAATATTGGTTATCAGCTCTCTTGATGTTCTCGTTCCTTGTTGGAATGCAGGCGCAGGAAGAATGTCTGAAGCCTAAAGCCCAAATTGATCAGGGGGTTAATCGTCTGACTCAGGGTAAAGTTAATAATGTAAGGGCTCGTCTAAGAACCGGTGGTGATAACTGGTGGGATGGCTCTGGTGATGGAAAATACGTAGTACCGGCTGTTGCTGCAGGTGAAATCGAGGTATCTTCGGTATTTGCAGGTGGTGTATGGCTAGGAGGATTTGATTCAGGTGGTAATCTAAAACTTGCTGCTCAAACTTACGGATCTTCTCAAGGTAATACGGATTTTTACAATGGTCCATTGAATGATTCAGATGGTACCACTGAAAAGGAAACATGTGAAGATTGGGATAGATTCTTCGAAGTATATGCTTCAGAGATTGATGATCATATTGCTCTTCTTGCAGAAGCTATAAATGGTGGAACTTACGAGCAAGATCAAATTCCTTTCGGTGTAAAATACTGGCCTGCAAAAGGTAATCAGTACTTCGCTTCATACTATGGTTTTGCGCTTCCTGACAATGAGCAGGGGCTTGCATACTTTTATGATGCAGATGCAGATGGTTCATATGAACCTCTGAACGGTGACTATCCTGTAATCCGTGTAAGAGGTTGTGAAGAGCCTCAATATCCAGATCAGATGATCTACTGGATTTATAATGATAACGGTGGTATTCACTCAGAAACGCAAGGTGATGCTATTCAGATGGAAATTCAAGTTCAGTCTTTTGCTTATGGTACAAATGACCAGGTAAATGACATGACTTTCCAAGCTTATCGTTTAATTAACCGTGCAATTGATGAAATTGATTCTACATACTTTGCAATGTGGGCTGATATAGATCTAGGTTGTTATACGGATGATTATATTGGCTGTGATACAGTTCGTTCTCTTGGATATGCATATAATGCAGATGAAGAAGATGGTACTAATGGTATTACATGTCTGCAAGGTGTACCAACTTACGGTAATGAGGTTCCAATGATTGGGATTGACTACTTTAGAGGACCTTTAAAGCCTATTTTTGATGCCGAAGATAATATCATTGGTGAGGAAGAATTAGGAATGTCTTCATTCGCTGTTTACAACAACGGTGGAGTTGGTGATCCTCCTGTAGGTACGACAGATCCATCTCAGGATTTTGAATACTATAACTACCTTTCTGGTTCATGGAGAGACGGAACCCCAATTCAGTTTGGTGGTGATGGATACCAAACTGGAGGTGAAGAGGTAGATTATGTATTTTTTGATGAACCAAACAATGGTGAAGGTTGGTCAATGTGTACAGAAACACTTCCTTCTGATTACGATAGACGTCAGCTTCAGGCTTCAGGTCCTTTTAGACTTCTTCCGGGTGCTGTTAACGAACTAATTGTAGGTGTAGTTTGGGTACCAGACATGACTTACCCTTGTCCAGATCTTAACAGGTTCTTTAAAGCGGATGATTTTGCTCAAGGACTTTTTGATAGTTGTTTCGATATTCTTGATGGTCCAGATGCACCGGATGTAGATCTTGTGGAGCTTGACAGAGAGTTGGTGATGATACTTACAAATGACAAATTGACTTCAAACAATGCATTTGAGGCATATACTGAGGATGATCCAACAGCTCCTGCTATTCCTGGTATTGATCCAGCATATAAGTTTGAAGGATACCTAGTATACCAAATTCCAAGTCCAAATGATGTAGCTGATCTTCAAGATCCTGAAAAAGCTCGTTTGATTTTGCAGATGGATGTAAAGAATGGAATCTCTACAATTTATAATTGGAGTAGTGAATCTATTGCATATCCAGATGGAACTACGGATGAAGTTTGGTTCCCTACTGTACAGGTAGAAGGATCTAATAAAGGTATTGAGCATACATTTAAAGTAACTAACGATGCATTTAAATCGGGTAATGATACACGTTTGATCAATCATACGAGGTATTACTACAAGGTTGTAGCATACGGATATAATAACTACGAAGAATTTAATGAAGACCTTGGTGAAGGCCAACGTCGTCCATTCATCATTGGTCGTAGAGGTGGTTCTCCATTTACTGCAATTCCAAGACCAATTGTTGATCAGACGCTTAATTCAAATTATGGTGACGGTGCTATCGTTACACGTTTGGATGGTGTCGGTGTTGGATCTAACTTCCTTGATATCTCTGATGAGTCAAGAGATCAGATTCTAAATGGTGAATTCGATGGTTCAATTACGTACAAAGAAGGTGGCGGTCCAATCTCTGTTAAGATTTTCAATCCGCTAGAGGTAATAAATGGATCTTATGAACTTAGGTTTAAGGATTCAGACCAAAATGATGACTCTTTAGATGAGGATGCAGTTTGGGAACTTGAAGACCTTGGAACTGGTGAAATCATTGCTTCAGAAACTTCAATTGAGTTACTAAATGAACAAGTATTTGGTCAGTATGGATTCTCTATTGCTATAGAGAATGATGAGGATCTATTCAATTCAGCAAGCCCTGACGGAGCAGTTGGTTCAGAAGTTGTTTATTCTGATGTTACTGGTGCAGATTGGTTTGATGTAGTTAAAGATGAAGAAGATTTCGGAATTCAGGCTTCCTTTATTTCAAGTACGTTTGATTACGTAAATCCTGAAGAAGGATCTAACGTGTTTAATATTGATCCAAACAATACACTTGGTTCTATGGCGGATGGTTTCGTGCCATTCCCTCTAGCAACTAATGATTATACGACTGATCCTACAAATCCAGCTGCTGGACCTGTTTTGACTCCAGGTTGGACTAAAGTAGGTGCAAGTACTTTCTTCAACAACAACTTTAACCTTCCTCAAATCATGGGTAACCTAAACAATATTGATATTGTTTTCACCTCTGATAAGAGTATGTGGTCAAGATGTATCGTTGTAGAAACAGCAAACCCTGGAATGACATCAAACTTCCCATCTATTGAGAACCATGCACAGATGATGCTTAGAGGTTCAACATCTGTTGGTAAGTATGATAGTGATGAAGATGGAAAAGCAGATACTGATACTTCTGATGCACCAACTGGTAAAGGATGGTTCCCTGGTTATGCAATTAATGTTGAAACAGGAAAACGTGTAAACATCTTCTTCGGAGAGAACTCTTCATTCAGTCAGTCTCCGCTTAAAGAATTCTTCCCAGATGAAGATTCTAAAACGGATGATATGATGTTTAATCCATCAGATGAGACATTACTTGAATTCCAAGGTGTTCAATTTGGTCAAGCAAACCTTTATTGTGGTGGGCAGCACTTCGTTTATGTAACTAATACAGAATATGATGGCTGTAACGCACTTTATGAAGCGGCTAAGAACTTGACCCCGAATAGTGCTTACACCTTCTATTTGGCATACATTAGAAATATAGTTTGGTCTGGATTCCCGATTCTTAAATCTGGGGCGCGTCTAGATCCTCTTGGATCTGGAGAGTCTGGCCTTATACCAAATGATGTAACTGTTAAGTTGCGTGTTACGAGTCCTTACGCTGTAGAGACTGGAACTGGTGTTCGTAATGGTAATCCAACTTACCAATTCGATATAGCAGGTAAAGCGTCAACGGACCTTACATCAGACGAGGTTGAGTCTGCGTTAGATATGATCAATGTAGTTCCTAATCCTTACTACGGATTCTCTAATTACGATTCAAATAACTTCAACAATACAATTAAGATTACAAATCTTCCTGCAACATGTGTAGTATCTATATACTCACTAGATGGTAAATTTATCAAAAGATTTAACCGTGCGGAGAGATATACTACGCCTTCAGGAACGAACAGAGGACTTCAGTCTGCACAATATGCTCCAGACGTTGAATGGGATATGAAGAATAATCAGAATATTCCAGTAGCGGGTGGTGTTTACTTGATCCATGTGGAAGCGGAAGGTCTTGGTGAGCGTGTAATTAAATGGTTCGGTACAAACAGACAGTTTGATGCTACCGGATTATAATAAAATTGTGGGGAGCTCAAGCTCCCCCCAACTTTGTTGAACATTTTGAATTAAAAAAGTTATGAATAAAATAATAAACTATATAGTAGCCTTCTTTTTGGTTCTTGGTTTCATGCCTGATGCTCAGGCAGGTAACCCGGATCGTCAGGGGGAGGCAGGTTTTGCCCAGTTACTATTGGTTCCATATGCGCAATCAGCTGGTTTGAGTGCAATGAACACAGCTTTTGTATCTGGTGTGGAATCATTTGGTGTAAATCCTGCAGGTTTGGCTTCAGTTACAAACCTTGAGATAGGCGTTCATCAGGCTCAGTACCTAGTTGGAACGGATATCAAATTAAATGCCTTTGGTATGGTTACCAAGTTGAAGAATGGTGGTGCACTTGGTGTCTCATTGAATAATGTAGATATGGGTGAAATCGCAAGAACAACTTCGGATCAGCCAGGAGGTACTGGAAATACATTTTCTCCTTCAATTTTTTCTTTGAATATTGGCTATGCTAAATCATGGGATGAGAAAATTTTTGTAGGAGTTAACTTCAAAGTAGCTTCTGAGCGCGTTGAGGATATGTCTCTTTCTACATTTGCAATTGATGCAGGTGTTCAGTACAAGTCCGGTGAAAATGATCGTTTTCGTTTTGGAGTTGCTTTGAGAAACATTGGAGCTCCAGCAGCTTTCGAAGGAGAGGGACTTATTTTTATCTCTACAGTACCATTCGAAGGAGGTACATTTACGCAGACTACAACTCAGCGTTCTTCAAGAGTAGAACTTCAGTCGGCTCTTAAGTTAGGAACATCTTATGATGTTATCACTGGTGTTAATACACTTCGTGTACTTGCTAACTTTACGTCTAATGCCTTCTCCCGTGATCAGATCGGTGGAGGTATTGAGTATCACCTTAAGGATATATTTGTACTTCGTGGTGGATACCAATATGAATTGGATCAGATAGATTCTGAGTTGCCAATTTATACAGGTGTTTCTGGAGGTGCAACATTTAACTTTAAGTTAGGTAAAAGTGTAGATGCAGCCCGTGTAGGCTTAGGATATGCTTACCGAATGACAAGTAAGTTCAATGGTACACACAATGTGGGTGTAACATTGGAACTATAGAGTAGCTGATACAGATAATAAAAGAGGCTGACTCATTGAGAGTCAGCCTTTTTTATTTTAATGAATTAGATTAAATAGAAATAAGATTAATTTGATAAAACCAAAGAAAAAAATTAAATTTGTTTAAAGGATTCCTTCAATCATGTTGGAAGCCTTATTTTTTTTCTAAACTAGATGGCGATCCCGCTGTCGGCTGTTTCCTCTCCAAAACATTATTGGAATGACTGGCTTGCTAAGTTTCAAAGAACTTAGGGTTTAGAATTTTTTAATTTAAAATTGAAGAATATGTCTAATGTAACCTATTTGTCGCAAGAAGGATACGATAACCTTGTGGCACAGTTGGACGATCTTAAAACACGTGGTAGGACTGAAGCTGCTAAAGCAATTGCCGAGGCAAGAGAAAAAGGAGATTTGTCTGAAAATGCAGAGTACGATGCTGCTAAAGACGCGCAGGGTTTACTAGAGTTAAAGATCAATCAGTTAGAAACTGTAATGGCTACTGCCAGAGTACTTGATACGAGTCAGTTGGATAATTCAGAAGTACGAGTACTTTCTAAAGTGCGTATTATGAATTTGAAAATGAAAAAAGAATTCACTTATCAGCTTGTTGCAGAGTCAGAGGCTAATCTTAAGGAGAAAAAGATCTCAATAGGCTCCCCTATTGGTGAAGGTTTATTAGGTAGGAAGGTTGGAGATGTTACGGAAATAACTACTCCAGGTGGAATGATGAAATTTGAAATCCTTGAAATCACAATCTAATGGCTGGTATCTTTTCAAAGATTATAGCAGGTGAAATTCCCTGTTACAAGATCGCAGAGTCTGAAGATTATTTCGCATTTCTAGACATTCGTCCTTTGCAAAAAGGGCATACTTTAGTGATCCCGAAAAGAGAAATTGACTATGTCTTTGATTTGGAAGATGATGCATTAGCAGGTCTTATGCTTTTTGCAAAACGCGTAGGAAAAGCAATGAAGCAGGTCATTGATTGTAAACGAATAGGAGTATCAATTATCGGATTAGAAGTACCACACACGCATATCCACTTAATACCCATCAATTCCTTAAATGATATGGATTTTACAAATCCTATTGATGGACTTGAACCCAAAGATTTCCAAATAATAGCAGAACAAATTGCCGAAAGGTTTGAATAAAAAAAAGCCAGTTGAATATACTCAACTGGCTTTTTTCTTATCGGCTCGGTCTGTATTTTGATCGTGCAAGAAACTCTTGAGCGTCATTAAGTTTTAATAAATCCTCAAAACTAGTTTCTGGGTTATTTCTCATGTAGGCATCTACCATTCTATACCCAATGTAATTGGCTGTTCTTCCGGGTGCTTCTGCAGGCATTCCTGATGCATTAGGACTATGATCAACTAGTTTTCTGAAATCCTGCCAGAGGGTTGAATATAAAAGTTCTTGATCAATCAAATGCGCATAAATGTTAGACTCATTAGCAGCTACCCAATCCATTTTTTCCTTGCTATATTGGTGGATAACAGTATCCGACAGCTCTGGAAGTAATGCATCTAAAATGTAAAGTTCTTTGCCATTGTCGAGCATGTAATCGATGAGTTTACGATCTGCTTTTTCTGCATTCATATCATCAATAAGAGGATAGAGGGTGTTTCGTACAATATAGTCCTTGTTGTAATGTTGGCTCAAGTAATTTGAGAAGTTCGGATTGCCAGCATTTAAAAGTAAATAGGGGTAATCCGCACCTAAAAAGAAATCGAGACCGACTGCAAGTGAATTTTCAGAGTAGATGAAATTGGAAACAGTATATTCTGATACAAATGTCGTAATATCAGGAACCTGTCTATCTGGAAAATAATACTTGAAATACTTAAATGCTTCTTCAAATGCATTTCCGGATAAGCCTTTGTATAATTCTTGACTTCGCTCATACATAACAAGAACCATAGAATCCGATAAAAAACCATTGATTATATCTGTCGGACCTTCTGGAAATAAAACCGAGTCAAAGACAGGAAAAAGCTGACCAAAATAGATATCGGAAAAAGCTGGATAATCCTGCATTAGTCGATCTAGTTCTGCAGCAGTATTATTTGTATCTATATTGAATAGGTCTTGTTCAAAGTGTTTCACCTCTACTTCTACTGTAATACCTGTAAGATCTGGTTTGATAGGACCTTTATTACAAGCGTACAAGGAGAACACTATCATACTGAACAAGAATCCTCGGAACACTAATTTTTGTTTTATCATCCTTCTCGATTAAAGTATAATTTATATCACCTCTTAAATAATAATCCTATACGAATAGGGGTTAATCATAAAATTGGATCTTTGATGTATTCGATGCTAAAATTCTTAAATTAAATGCTAATAATCTATTATTATTGTTTTTAAATCTTCAATTTTCATCAAACGCTTAAAATTCATTCCTATGAAAAAAAGTTGGCTGTTATTGCTTTTGATAAGCAGTATGTTTAGTGCAGTAACTAATGCACAGACAGAGACCCGTTTTGGAATTCAATTAGCACCTACCTTTTCATGGCTTACAACAGATTACGGTGATATTGGCTCCAATGGCAGTAATCTTGGGTTTGCAATGGCTATTAAGGCCGATATGTTCTTTGCCGAAAAGGCGGCATTTTCTTTTGGACTTGGACTTGGACTTAATCAAGGCGGAAGATTATTACATAATAATCCCGGAGATTATTTCTTCAATTCTGAGCTTTCAGAAAATATCCTTCACGCATTGCCAGAACTTTCAGATATACGATATAAGGTTAATTATATCCAAGTACCATTAAGCCTAAAAATTTTAACGGATGAAATCTTACAGTTAAGGGATATGCGTTTCTCTGTTGATGCGCCTATTTTTACACTTGGCCTGAGGAATAAAGCATTCGCTGACATTACTGGTCTAAGTGGAGTGCAAGGATTTGAGGACAATTTTTATAAAGAGATCGTTTCGAAAGATGTTAATCCCTTGGACTTGAGCTGGGGTTTTGGAATCGGTATGGAGTATAATCTATCCGGAACATCTAGAGATGGGACATCTTTGCTTGTTGGACTTACTTATGCACAGTCGATTTTTGATATAACAAAGAATGACGGTTCTAGAATTGTCGACGGTTTGATCGAAGAGGAAAACTCATCGGCTACTCGACATAATATTAATATTGTTGTTGGAATGGCCTTTTAATTATTAGAGTATGAACAAACTTGATTTCAATAATAAAACACAGTTTTTAAAATTCTTTATTGATAATGCACTGATGGAAGATCAAGGCGATGGAGATCACACTTCATTGGCTTGTGTTGGCGCAGAGGACGAAGATACTGCTATCCTCAAAGTTAAGGATGAGGGTATCTTGGCAGGAGTAGAACTTATGGAGCATATCTTTAAAGCAGTTGATCCCAATGCACGAATCAATATCTTTAAGAAAGATGGTTCTTTTGTGCAGCATGGAGATATTGCATTTCAGGTTCACTGTAAAAGTCGAGCACTACTATTGGCAGAACGCCTTGTCTTGAATACTATGCAACGAATGTCTGGAGTGGCGACTACTGCTCGGATGTATGCTGATGCTGTGAAAGATTTTCCTGTACAAATATTGGATACACGTAAGACTATGCCATTGAACAGGTTCTTACAGAAATGGGCTGTGCAAATAGGTGGTTGTAGTAATTATCGTTTTGGGCTGTTTGATCGTATAATGATAAAAGATAATCATGTGGATGCTTCAGGAGGCATGCAGGAGGCGATAGAACGCGTTCAGGACTACTTACAAGAAATGGGTAAAAGCCTTGAAATGACAGTAGAAGTTCGGGATCTTGAAGAACTTGAATTAGTTATGGCCTATGACTCTGTGAACCGAGTGATGCTGGATAATTTTAGTATGGAAGACATGCGAATTGCGGTAGCACGAGTGGACAAGAAAAAAGAAGTTGAAGCATCTGGAGGGATTACAATAGATGTTCTTAAAGAAGTAGCATCAACTGGTGTCGATTTTATTTCAGTAGGAGCTCTAACGCACTCTGCTCCTTCTTTGGATTTGAGTCTTAAAGTTAGGAAATGATTAGTCAGCGATTTAAAATTGCTGTGATAATATAAACGATACTACAAAGGCTTAGGACTAAGGTCCAAGCCTTTGTTTGTTTTATTCCAAATTCACCTTTTTGTAAATTCATTATAGTCTTGAAAACGTAGATGGATATCAAGATTAGGGTCAATCCGATCATTTAAGATTCCTTTGCGAGGAGTCTAATTGCTATGCTTTATCTAGAATCGCTTTGTTGATATCTCTGATCAGCCCAGGACCGTAATATACGAGTCCAGAATAAACCTGAACAAGAGATGCTCCTGCCTCTAGCTTTTCAATTGCATCCTCTGGTTTTGAGATTCCACCAACCCCTACAATGGGAATGGATCCATTACTCTTAGTATGTATATAACGAATGATTTCTGTCGAACGGTTCCTAAGTGGCGCTCCACTGAGTCCTCCATTACCAATTTGTTGTATTACTGACTGATCGGTGGAAAGGTTGGACCTGTCGATGGTTGTATTCGTAGCAATGAGCCCATCAATTTTTGTATCTGAAACAATATCAATGATATCATCCAATTGTCCCTCAGTTAGGTCAGGAGCGATTTTTAATAAGATGGGTTTTGGAGCAATCTTATCTTGATTTAGCTTTTGAATGCTGTTGAGCAGTTTTGTGAGTGGTTCTTTTTCTTGTAGGTCTCTTAGGTTTGGTGTGTTTGGCGAGCTAACATTTACTACAAAATAATCTACATAAGGATAAAGCGCCTCGAAGCAGATTTCATAATCTCTAAACGCCATTTCATTAGGGGTCACCTTGTTCTTGCCTATATTACCTCCAATTATGATTCTGTCGTTAGACCTTTTTTTGATACGCTCCACAAAAGCATCTAAGCCTTCGTTGTTGAATCCCATTCTGTTGATAAGTGCAGCATCTTCTTTCAATCGAAAAAGTCTGGGTTTAGGATTCCCATCTTGAGGTTTGGGGGTGACAGTACCAATTTCAATAAAACCGAAGCCTAAGTTTTCGAGATCCTTGAAATATCTTCCGTCTTTGTCAAAACCAGCAGCAAGCCCCACTGGGTTATCAAAATTTAAGCCAAATAGTGTTCTTTGGAGCTTTTTATCTTCAAGTGTATATAAGGACTTAAATATTTTCTTTCCAAATGGTAAAGAAAGAGAAAGACGAAATAACTGCATCGTTATTTTATGTGCTTTTTCCGGTTGAAAAGAAAAAAGCAATGGTTTTAAGATCGTTTTATACATACCTTCTGACTATGCGTTTAGAAATATTCTTTTATAATTTCTTTCAATTCACTTAATATCATTGCCGTTGCTCCCCACACTACTCTACCCTCAAGTTCAAAATAAGGGACCATTTTTAAAGTTATATGCTCTGATATTCTTATGTCTTTATGCTTAATGTTTTCAGGGTCTAAAAGTGTCTTGATATCTACTTCAAATATATCCTTTACTTCGGATTCTTGTGGCTTATAACTTGGTTTTTTGTTTGTTAACCCAATAAATGGAAAAACTGCAAAGTTGCTAACCGGGATATATAATTCACTCAGCTGACCAATTAACTCTACATCTTCTATCAATACACCTACCTCTTCATTGAGTTCTCGTAAAGCTGTTTGGGCAAGACTTGAATCGGAGTCGTCTTTCTTGCCGCCGGGGAGTGAGATTTGTCCCTTATGCTTGTCGCGTTTGTTAGTGCTTGTACGTTCCATGAGGGTGAAACTGAATGAACCCTGCTTATTTGGGAAAAGTAATACACAAACGGCTGATTGCATAGCTGTACTGGGAGTTCCAGGAGTATAGGTTCTAAGCTTATGCGCCATTTCAAAGTGAGCTGAAACGCCAGGCAGGTTTTCTGCAATTCTTTTCTTTACGTATGATAAAAACGGATCGATCATCATTAACTTAAAACTCAGTTTATTAACAAAAAAGTCTTTAATCTTGTTAGGTGAAGGCGTTAAAATTGCAATGGGCAATAATTTTTGTAAAAATAGAAGATAAATTTTTTTTATTTAGGTTTAAACAAAGTAATTTCCATTAAGCATAGCCTATTAATACCTTAATCGCCTAATTCTGAAAAATAAAACAATGGCAAGAATATTAGCTAATGACGGACTTCACCCTGCAGGTAAAAAGATGTTAGAGGATGCAGGACATGAAGTAGTTACGGATAAAATAGCGCAAGAAGACTTAACGAGTCAACTAAATTCCTTTGATTCTATTATAGTCAGAAGTGCAACAACAGTTCGGGCGGACCTGATCGATGCTGCACCCAATCTGAAGGTAATTGCAAGAGCTGGTGTAGGACTCGACAACATCGATGTAACCTATGCAGAGAGTAAAGGTATTCGAGTGATAAACACACCTGCCGCTTCTTCTAGATCGGTGGCTGAGCTCGTTTTTGCACACATCTTAACAGTTTCAAGGTTTTTCCATACCAACAATCGTGCAATGCCAGTAAAAGGATCGACTGATTTTAAGGCTCTGAAGAAGAAGTCTTCCAAAGGACTAGAATTGATGAATAGATCAGTTGGTATAGTAGGTTTTGGACGAATTGGTCAAGAGGTCGCTAAGATAGCAGTAGGAATGGGGATGAATATATATGCAGCTGATCCTTTTGTAAATGAGACTACATTAGATTTTACTATTTCGGGTCATGACATCAGTATTCCTATTAAGACAATAGAATTAGAAGACTTATTAGCAAAGAGTGATTTTGTCACTTTGCACGTACCTTTTAGTGGTGGAAAGCCTATTATAGGTGAAAAGGAGTTGGCTCTAATGAAGCCAAGCGCAGTCCTTGTCAATGCCTCCAGAGGTGGTGTTGTTGGCGAAGCAGCCCTAATGCAGGCTATTGAGTCTGGTAAGTTATTTGGAGCGGGACTTGATGTATTTGAAAATGAACCTAATCCTAGCGAAGATATTTTGACCTTTGAAGGTATCTCAATGACGCCACATATTGGTGCATCTACTAATCAAGCTCAAGAAAATATTGGAACAGAAATTGCGCGAAAGATGATTGCGCTTCTTGGATAAAAAAAAGGGATTGCTTAGCAATCCCTTTTTTAATTTAGACCTTATAGAAAGGAGGTTTGACAATAGTGGCTTCAATATTCTTTCTACCAGCTTTTATCAATAATTTATTTCCAATCTTAGCCATTTCTTTAGGCACATATCCAAGTCCAATTGGATGACCTAGACTCGGTGCTTGTGTTCCAGAAGTAACATAGCCTATTTCTTCTTCTTGCTCATTTACGATCTTATAACCCTGTCTTGGTACTCGTCTACCGTCAAGGACAAAGCCTACCAGTTTACGCTGTATACCTGTTGCTTTCTGATCGACGAAAAAAGGTTTATTATTAAAGTCGTTATGCTCGGCTTTCAATTTGGTAATCCATCCTAATCCTGCCTCAAGCGGTGAGGTGGAGTCATCAATGTCATTACCATATAAGCAAAAGGCCATTTCAAGTCTTAGTGTGTCTCTTGCACCAAGTCCTATAGGTTTAATATCTAAGTCTTTTGCATTGTCAAATATGGCTTCCCAAAGTTCTCTTAAGTTTTCAGAAGGACAATAAAGTTCAAAACCTCCAGATCCTGTGTATCCTGTAGCTGAAATGATTACATTGTCTATACCTGCGATGCGGCCCTTAAGAAAGGTGTAGTAGCCGATATCGGATAGATTCACATCGCAAAGACCTTGTAACGCCTCTATAGCTTTAGGTCCTTGAACTGCTAAAAGACCAGTTTGGTCTGATATATCTGTCATCTTTGCATCGAAGGAATTGTGCGATTGAATCCAGTTCCAGTCTTTTTCAATGTTTGATGCATTTACGACAAGCATAAAGGCTTGTTCGCCTGCTGCACAATTATCTTCAGGTAATCGATATACTAAGAAATCATCGACAATACCCCCATCCATATTGGGTATACAAGAATATTGTGCTTGATTGATCTCTAGTTTTGAGGCATCATTTGTACTGATCTTTTGAACAAGATCAAGTGCCTCTTTACCTTTAATTATGAATTCCCCCATATGGGATACATCAAAGACACCTACATTATTTCTTACTGCCTGGTGTTCTTCTGTTATTCCGGCATACTGAATGGGCATATTATATCCGGCAAACTCCGCCATTTTTGCATCTAAATCGATGTGGACCTGAGTCAATGGTGTTGATTTCATTGCAAGTGATGCTTTAATTTAAAAATTCAATGTCAATAATCTGGTCTCCTTGTTGGATTTGGTGTACAACATCCATACCCTTGAAAACTTTTGCGAATATAGTATATCTTCCATCAAGATGAGGTGTTTGAGTGTGGGTAATAAAAAATTGGCTGCATTCAGTGTCAGGGCCTGCAGAAGCCATGCCTACCATTCCATCTTCATAGGTACTTGAAGAGAATTCAGATCTTATGCTGTAGTCTAAACTACCGAATCCATCCCCTCTCGGACATCCTGCTTGGATAACAAAATTTGGTACTACCCTGTGGAATTCATTGTTCTTATAAAAGTTAGCTCGGACTAATTCTATAAAGTTTATTACAGTTGCTGGAGCTACCTCAGGTAACATCTTAAGAATGATTTCCCCCTTACTTGTGCGGATTACGATTTTTTCATCATTTCTAACTTCTTCCAATTGTGCCCATTTGATCGGATGATTATAAACAGGTTTAGTTGTTAGAGAAGATTTTCCTGTTCGAAACAGACTTATTTGATTTTTAAGTTGCTCATAGGCTTCCGTTTGCTTCGGTAGAACAAGATTTGTGAGTGCCGTATCAAGGTAGCTGTCATCCGAGATAACTCTTTTGAATCCTAAATCGTTGATGTTTAAAATTGGCGATCCTTCATAGATAGGGCCGTCATCCCCTCGGAGTAATACGAATTTTAAAGAGTCAGCTATTTCTCGCCTTACTTTTGGGTAGTTCCTGCCAAAAAATGTTCTAAAATCCTCTTGTTTACAGATTTGCTTGATTGCTTTCATGCCAGCGGTTCGCATTGCAGCATTCTGATGATTTGAAGTTTGTTGTAAAATATATCTATAATTCCATCGGTCATAGGATAAGCCTTCTATCGCTTGTAGTTTTGACTGAGGAGAGAATGTGCCTTCCACAATCTGTTGTAGCTGCCTGTTTATTGCATTTTTTGTCTCTACAAAATAGGATGGTAGGTGTTTGTTGGCTGCTGTTAATAAGGTCGTTTTGATGAAAAGGGGAAAGGTGTCCTTTGCTAATCTGTAATAGACTTTGGCATAACGTTCATCTCCATTTTTTACCAATTGGTTCGCTGTGATTTTTTGCACGTGTTCATTGCCATTATTTAGCGCTTCTATTAAGGTAGTATGAATACTGTCATAAGGAAAACTTCCTATTGCACGAATCGCATTGAGTTGAACTCTATAATCAGTTTCATTTTGGATAAATGATTCAAGTATTTTTCTAGATTCAGAGCTTTCTGTTTTGCCCAATGCAGTAGCAAGAGCTAATTTTATGTTGGAGTTTGTTAGCTCAAAATTTAAAGCAGTAAGAGTTGACTTGCTTAGTTCGGCTTCTGGAGCTCTACTTAAATAATGAGCTGCAAGTTCTTTAGCAGCAACTGGATAGTTGTTTTGTTCAATGAACCTTAGGGCCGTTTCAATACTTGCGGAGGAATATAAGCCTCTTTCACCGAAGTTGAAGATACCTCTCATCTGACCGTAAAGTAATAGGCTGTCAGTCGATTTAAATGTTTTTATTGTACTTAGGGCTTGAAGACTTTTTTCACTTCCACATTTACCGATAGCCTCCAATATCTTTTGATTAGAAGCTGTTCTTTTATTTAGAGAATCCAAACGCTCAAATCCATCCGTTAGATATATTTCCGCAATAGAATGTTTTAGTTGTCCTAATGAAAACGCAGCAGCTTCTCTTACTTCTGTTACAGGGTCATTCAAAAGGTAGGCTAAACTATCTACTGTATTTTCTTTAGCATCTAAGCTTGCGAAGGATAATGCAGCAAGGTACCTTAAAGTAGGATCTTCAGACTTAAGATATAAGAATAGAGAATCAAGCTGGGATTGATCTTTAAATTCCCAAATCTTTTGATGTGTGGGGTTGAAATAATCGACCTCGAGTGTATTTATTTCTTTTGGCTCTGGTACAGTACATGACCAGGCTGTAATTAATAGTATAAAGCCAAGCAGATTGAAAGAGCGGGTTCTCATATTATTGTGTAATGCGGTTAGTGATATATACTGCCAATTCTTTAAATTTAACAAGGCTTTTATCAAAATCACACAATATTGGTATTCTAATTAAAAAATTCTTGTTGATGCAACCTTTTAAATTAAGTTTAGTCATTAAAAATGTGTTCAATAAGATTCGAACGAAATAAATCTGGAACTGGTGGATTATTCCCTAACTCACAAAGATATTGTCAAGGCTTGTATGGCCAATGACCGTAGAGCGCAATTTGAGTTGTATAAGTTATACTCAAAGGGTATGTATAATGTCTGCTTGAGAATGGTGAATAATGAAATTGATGCGGAGGATATCATTCAAAATTCCTTCATGGACGTGTTTTCTAAATTACATATGTTCAAGTTTGAATCCAGTATTGGCGCCTGGATAAAAAGGATTGTAATCAATAATACAATCAATTTTCTGAAGAAACGTCGCTTACAAATATCAGAGTTAAACGATCAGCTTCAGATGCCTGTCGAGCACGAAGAGATTGATGATAGACATCTTGAAATAAATAGTGTAAAAAAAGCTTTAGTGAAATTACCAGATGGGTATCGGGTTGTCTTTAACCTATATGCTTTTGAGGGCTATGATCACAATGAAATTGGCAAAATTATTGGTGTGACGGAAGCAACTTCCAAGTCCCAATATAGTCGGGCTAAGAAAAAAATCAAGGAGATCATTAAAAGTGATTTTGTTGAAAGTATATAAAACATTGACCGTATGGACAATTTAGAGAATTTTATCAATGAGAATAGGTCATCTTTTGATGATAAGGTGCCTAATCTAGAAGTTTGGGCTAAGATCAATGATCAGTTAGATCAAAATTCAAAACCGAAGGTAAGGCATCTTAGGATGTATACCTACGCGACTAGGATTGCAGCTGCTTGCCTACTTTTGTTCGTAGGAGCATTTGGTTCCTACAAGTATTTTCAAGTTGATAATCTGGATGTCGTTTCAATAGGTATAGACGAAATTGCACCGGAATATGCTGAGGAAGTAGCTGTTTATCAACAAGAGGTCAGTTTGAAGATGAATAAGTTGGCCAATTACAAATCTGCGTATAAGGTTTCAGAAGATATGCTTCAACTTGATGAAGCATTTGATGAGCTACTTAAGGAGCTTGAGTCGGTTCCTTACAGTCGAAGGACCAAGATTTTAAATGCCTTAATTTCAAATTTTGAAAACAAGATAAATGTACTTGATAAGGTTATTGAGGAGGTAGAAAGTACAGATTCAGAATCCATAAATAAAATTCAAGATGAGATCAGTCTTTAAATTAAAACTTGTGTTGCTTCTGTCTTTGTTTGCTGGGAGTGTATTTGGAGCTTCAATAAAGCAGGTTTATACAAAGAATATTAAGAAAGAGTTTACTATCAACCCGGAAGGTCTTTGTAAGATCTCGAACAAATATGGCTTGATTGAATTGAGGACTTGGGATAAGGATAAGGTCAAGATTGATGTTTTAATAAGTATTAATGCAGGTTCGGAGTCTTCAGCGAACAAGACGATGGAGAGTATTTTTATTCAATTTGAAAATACAAGTGATTTTGTATCGGCAAGCACCGAGATCAAGGAAAAGATTTCTTCATGGGGGAGTAACAAGAACCTTAGTATTGATTATTTGATCTACCTGCCCAAAGAATTAGATCTTGAATTGATCAATAAGTATGGTGATGTTAAGATTCCTAAGCACAATGGAAATATAGACCTTAATGTAAAACATTGTGATGTTAGTATAAATGAATTGAAAGGGAAACTTCAACTCAATCTAGGATATGGGAATTTTGTAGCCAAGAGTCTTGGCGAAGTAGTTGCTTCTGTATCTTATTCTGATGTTTCTATGGGTCGCTTGAAAAGCCTTGAATTAAATTCTAAGTACTCTGAATTCGCTCTTCCAATTGTACATTCCTTGGAGCTAAACTCTAAATATGATGAGCTCAAGATAGGTGCTATTAAGGAACTGGATGTAGAGGCAAAATATACTGATTTTGAAATTGGAACCTGCGATCGGATATGGGCTGAGGCTGAATACTCTGAGATAGATATAAATTATTTAAAAAATAGCGCTAAGCTAAATATGAGATACGGGGATGCAAGTATTTCATCTTTAGAAAAAGGATTTGGACTTATTAAGTTGTCTGGGAAATACACGGACTTTAGCTTAAAAGTGGCAGAAGGTTGTAATTATCAGGTCAAGGCCGTAGGTGATTATGCGGGCATAGATTATCCAAATGAACTTAAGGTCACCTATGAGGTGGAGAAAAGTAGTTTTCATGAAGTAGAAGGATATATTGGGATCCAGGGATCTCGATCAACGATACAAGCTGTCTTAGATTATGGAGGGCTTGAAATAAACGAATAATTCACTAATTCAGATTTCAATTTTGTTGCTCCTGTAAAATTTACAGGAGCTTTTTTATATGTAAGAATTTAGTTAGAATAAGTCAAATCGCTTTATATTATTTTACTTTTGCAATATTTTAGGTCATTTTGTAGTACTATAAATTAAATAGAATTCAATGGTGATGCGCTATAAGTTTGTTCCGGTTTTATTTCTATTATCAATTACGCTCTTTGTAGTTGGATGTGTAGACGGCGATGGGTTGAATGATCTAAGTGTCGAAAAGCCTATTGGTGAGTATGCGATTCCGCTTGTAAAGGCTTCTATCAACATGGAGGACCTTGTGCAGGAGTTTGATGAGTATACAGAGTTCGATACTGATTCGGAGGGAGTGATACTTTTTAAATATTCCGGAGATATTCTTAAGCGTACAAGTAATGATATTTTCAATTCTATAGAGAGTTCCCTAAATGGGATTCCCATTCCAATTGATTCTAATAATTTTCCAATTCCTTTTACTACTCCAGATGGGATGGAAATCTACCTTATGGAGGTTAGTGAAGGTAAAATTGGATACTTTTTTGAGGTGGAAGTAGATGAACCCTGCGACATTAAAATTCTATTCCCTCAGCTATTCGATGAGAATATGGAATCCTTTGTTCAGGAATATACTCTTAGCCCAAATGGCGAGGGTAAAATTACTTTTTTGGGGGAGATTAATTTAGAAGGAAAGACACTGATCGCAGATCAGGACGGACAAGTCAATCTTCAATACGAACTGACAACTGCCTCTGGAGAAGAACTGTTGTTTGATGATTTTTTCATCATCATAAACGACCTAAAGTTCTCTTACTCTGAGGGTGTTTTCTATAATCAGGAGCATGTAGGTGAGCTTGATACAATAGAAATTGAAGTATTTGAAAATTGGAAGGGCGGTGAGATATTTTTTGAGAATCCAAATATCACATTAACTGTAAATAATTCATTCGGAGTACCTACTCGCTCAGTTGTCCAGGTATTTGATATTCATACAGTAGATGGACAAGTTATTCCTTTAGAAGGTGATGCTATAGTTAATGGCATTGATTTCGATTATCCGACTATGGATGAAGTTGGTGTGGTCAAATCGACTACTTTTGAATTCAATAAAGATAATTCCAATGTTCAAGATGTATTGGGTTCAAAGCCATTGTTTGTTGAATATCTTGTTGATGCTATTACTAATCCCGAAGGTAATGATGATGTGGTTGGTTTCATTTGGGAGGAGTCTGAGTATTCTGTGAACGTTGAGGTTGAATTGCCAATACACGGAAAAGTCATTGATTTTTTAGTCGTAGATACATTTGAGTTGGATATGTCTGTTTTGACGGAACAAAATATAGAGGAGGCAATGCTTCGATTGAATTATGAGACTGCGCTTCCTATAGGTTTTGAACTTCAATTGACTATGTTGGATGATAGTGATATAGAATTGGGGGATGTATTTCAGTTAGAACCACTTACCATACAACCTGTTGATGTGGACAGCAATGGGGAGGCACTGACATCGGAGCGTTTTCAAAATGACATATTGTTAGACATTGATCAAATTGAAAAACTTGCTATATCTAAAAAGCTTATATTGATGGTGCGTTTTAATTCTACAATGAATGATGAACTCTCTGTAAAGGTTAGGCCAGAACAGTTTCTGGATCTCTCGTTAGGGATGATCATTAAAAGATAAATAAACCCAATGAAAAGATTGCTAGTTGTTCTTGGTTTGATGTTTTTTATGTGCGGCATGAAAGCACAAAACATGCAGGTTTTGTATGGCATGGACCGACTGTATCAAGGCTCTTATCTGAACCCTGCTTTTATTCCTAACAATCGAGTAGTCGTAAGTATACCTTCCTTTTATAATAATTTATCTATAAATGGGCCTGCTTATTCTGATGTAATAAAGAATAATGGGGTGGAGGACTATATTGATATAAATAGTTTATTGTCCAATCTTCAACCAACTAATTATTTGCGAGAGGATATGGAAATCCAAACACTTGGGCTTTGTTTAAGTGTTG
Organism: Saprospiraceae bacterium; assembly: GCA_029252685.1. GTDB lineage: Bacteria > Bacteroidota > Bacteroidia > Chitinophagales > Saprospiraceae > AM-2324. The sequence goes on from JAQXAY010000148.1 coordinate 75,415, forward strand.
GTCCTGTAGGTATTCAAGCTTACCACAAAGTAAAGTTTAATGCTTTTATTGCCTACCCTGAAGAGCTTCCAAGTTTAATATGGGAGGGGAATACACAGTTCCTGGGTGAATCCGTAAATATTGGTTCTGAATTTCTGTTGCATTCGCATAGTGAATTTGGTCTTGGGGCTTCATTGAAGTTATCCGGATTGACTGTAGGTGCTCGGGCAAAATACCTGAACGGTATTGGCCATTTATCTACTGAAAGAAATGACTTGGAGATCTTGACTGATGAAGGCGATTTTTCAATTGAATTTGGATCTGATTATAGGATTAACTCTTCGAACTCATTAGATTATAATAGTCTGAATGATATAAACCTGAATTTTTCAATAGGCGACATTAATTGGAATGAGCTGTTTTCAGCGAATAATGGACTTTCTTTTGATGTAGGTGCTCAGCTAGATTTGGGCAAGTTTGAACTTTCAGCTGCAATCAATGATATTGGATTTGTCAATTTTGATACGGATGTCCGGAATTACAGCAGTCAGGGTAGTTTCTCTTATGAAGGCCTAGATATCTCAAATGTGCTATCAGGTCAGGATGTTGAATTATCTGGTATCGTAGATACACTTGCCAACTTATTGAATTTTGAAGAAAATAATGAAGGATTTAGATATGTAATCCCGAGCAGTCAGTACCTTATGATTAAGTATAAGATTGCAGATAATTGGGATTTGGGAATAAGTTACTTTCATGAGACTTATAAGCCTGCTCCAGTTAATTCCTTGAGTATTTCTGCAGGTGCAGGTCTCGGAAATATTTTCAGACTTAGGGGTGCTTACACCATTCGTAATGATAATTATACAAACCTAGGCCTTGGAGTTTCGGCGAAATTAACATTCCTGGAGTTGTTTTTGTTAACGGACAATGTCCTTGTTATTTCTGATCCACTTGGCGCAAGAGATTTTAATTTTCTTGCAGGATTGAATTTTGCTATTTCAAGAAAGAAGAAATAGGGAAAATAAAAGCAGACCTTGTGATGAGTGCTGCTTTTATTTTTTCTTATTGGCTAGACCAGATCTGTGTAATAATGGAAGTTGTGAGCTAAATGTATTCTTGATATTTTCTTCTGTGAATACCTTGTCTATACTTCCGTGAGCAATTAATCTTTGATTCAAGAGGATTACTTGGTCAAAGTATTCTTTTACCGTTGAAAGGTCGTGATGAACTACAATCACTGTTTTACCTTGCTCTGATATTGTTTTTAGGATTTCTATAATCTTCTCTTCAGTCGTTACGTCTACTCCTACAAAAGGCTCATCGAGAAAAAATAAATCAGCATTTTGTGCAAGAGCTCTGGCAAGAAATACTCGTTGCTGCTGGCCTCCAGAAAGTGCACCTATTTGTCTGTTTGCAAGTTCACCGATTCCAAGCTGATCGAGTGCCTCATTGATTATAGCTTTATCTTTTTTTCCAAATGGGTCGAATAACTTCAGGTGTGGATACCTGCCCATGGAAACTATATCTCTAACAGTAGCAGGAAAACTCCAGTCTACATTCCCCTTCTGGGGAACATAGGCAATTTTTCTTCTTACCTCTTCAATAGGTTTTCCCAATATGCTTATTTCGCCATGACTGTATGGAACCAATCCCAATATCGATTTAAAAAGACTAGACTTTCCTGCACCGTTTGGGCCTATTACACCGTATATATGTCCAGCTTCAAGGCGGAGGAATATATTGGTTAATATCCTTTTGTAACCATAGGAGAGTGAAAGACCTTTTATGTCGATAATTGATGTATCCATTAAGCAATTCTTTTACTAATAAAGAAGCCTAGAACTAATAACATTACCGCACCTATAATTACAAATATCTTTGCTAGTGGAGTTTCCTGTGTGGTTTGGTTTGTAGGGAGTTGTTCTTCCTTTTCTTTTGTAAGGGCTTCGACAATTGTATTTGTATTGAATCTAAGCATATCTAAGTAGGTTGGAGCTTTAGAATCCTCGTCCCCTATAGAGTCTGAGAATAGGCTGCCTCCTACTCGGATATTATTGTCAGCTGCTATTTGTTTTAGCATCTTAGGGTTTACCGTAGTTTCAATAAATACTGCGGGTATATTACTGGAGCGTATGATTTCTACAATTCGTTCTATATCCCTTGTTTGTGCCTCAGCATCTGTAGAGGTGCCTAGGATACTCTCTAGTCTTAGGCCATACTTTTGTCCGTAATATTTAAAAGCATCATGTGATGTTATAAGTATTCTTTGTCCTTCGGGTATGGATGTTATTTGTTCTTTTATGTAGGAATCAGTATTTCTTATTTGGGTCTGATAGTTCAAATACCTTTCCTCTAAATACGCTTTATGGTTTGGTAAAAGCTTTAGAAGACTGTTGTAGATATTTTCAGCATACATGAATCCATTTTCTGCATCCATCCAAGCGTGTGGATCAGGTGAATTTTCATAGATGTCTGATCTTATAGCTTTGACACCCTCAGTAATCAAAATTAATTCAGCACTTGTCCCTGAGTTTTCAATCAGCTTATTCATCCATTTTTCAAAACCTAAACCATTCTTTAAGATCAAGCTGGCTTCATTGAGAAGTATAAGGTCTGAAGGTTTTGGGTCATAAGTATGCGGGTCTCCGCCCACAGGTACGATTGATTCAACCTGAATTAGGGTATCTCCTAGTTGCTTAGCCATGTCTGAGAATATGGATGCAGTAGTAACAACTAGAGGTTTTTCTGCTTGTACTATTGTACTACAAATAAGGAGTATTATAAAAAGACTTTTTTTCATTGGAGTATTAAGTTTTTTGCACAAATATATTTTTGGCAACTTTTGCACTAATTGTTTGCTTTACACTGTTGTTTACCTGAACCAATAGACTGTTGTCGTAAGTGAAAGTATCCATTACTGTTAGTTTCGAACCTAGAATGAGGTTGAGCTTTTCCAGGTATTGGAGAAATTCAGTGCCATGTTCATTTACTCCAACAATTATTAAAGGAATATTTTTTTCAACATCTGCTAATAAGATTTGTTGACGATACTGAAATTTTCCTTCGCGATCAGGTATTGGATCACCATGTGGATCGAATTTTTGATGATCCAAAAATTCTTCCAACCTAATCGTAAGCTCTT
>JAQXAY010000149.1 GCA_029252685.1 Saprospiraceae bacterium
TACTCACAGAATCAACTGAAACCTCAGAAATAACTTCCTCAGTACTCACAGAATCAATTAAAACTCCAGAAACAACCTCCTCAGTGCTCACAGAATCAATTAAAACTCCAGAAACAACCTCCTCAGTGCTTACAGAATCAACTAAAACTTCAGAAACAACCTCCTCAGTACTCACAGAATCAACTAAAACTTCAGAAATAACCTCCTCAGTGCTCACATAATCAACTAAAACCTCAGAAATAACTTCCTCAGTGCTTACAGAATCAACTGAAACTAGGGGAACAGCTTTCTCTGTGCTTTTAGGAGCTAATAAACCAGAGGAAGTAACCTCCTTGAGATCTTTTTTAGTGCTTAAAATAGGAGAACTTTTAGATTTATTTATAACACTAGATTTTTCTTGGCCTTGATCGAAATTAGTTTCAGAAGCGTACTCTTCATCAGAGGATATTGAATTTGATGCTTGTTCTATTAGCACAACAGGCTCATCATCATCAGCACAAGGATCAACATCAGAATTTGCAATAAGCTCACTTGGTAAAACTACCTCATTACTATTTTCATCCTGTCCAGGATTCCATGCTCTAAATATCAATAGTCCGAGAAAAACAAGCATTGCTGCACCTGATAAGAAAATCCACCAGATAGGCTTTGCCTCACTAGATGGTTCAACCTTTAGTTCTTCAGAAATATTATCCCACAAGCCCTCTGCATCGAAATCATCCGAAGACATTTGTTCATTTTTGAACCTGTTCTTATATTCTTCTTCTAAAGGATTCATATTACTTCTTTTTAGCTAATTTGGATGGATTAATTGTTTGTTCATTCCACCTTAACCATACTCTTGCTCTGCTTAATCTTTTTCTAGATAATGTAGTCTCTATGGAGAGTATTTCTGCTATTTCCTTATGATCATAACCCTCGATCACAAAAAGATTAAAGACATCTGAAAAATCTGGAGGCATATCCTTAAGCATTTTATTTAAAACAGCTTTTCGATCCTCCAACTGATACTTGGATTCATCCGGTTGTAAATGCCCTATAGATTCCAATGCTTCTGTTGGAAGTCCAATCACACGTTTATTCAGATTCAGACAGGTATTGATTGTGATTCTGGCAGCCCAGGATTTCAAGGCACCTTTTTGCTCTTCATAACACTCTATGGTCTTAAAAATCTTCACAAAACTTTCCTGTAGGGCATCCTTCTCATAAGAAGTATCCCTTAAATACCTGTTTACAATTGCTCTCAGATAGGGAAGCAGCATCGTGTACAAACGCTTTTGTGCATTTGAATCATTTTTTTTACAAGAATGTATGAGTGCTTCCTCTATATGCATTTTTATTTATTAAACTGCACCATGCACATTGAAGTGCATGGTGCAGTGTATATTATATTTCAATAGTCGCATAAGTTGTACAGCCTTCGTCATCTACAACCGTCAAGACATATTCTCCAACTGAATTAACCTCTATATTTGGAGTAGTTATACTGTCGTGAGCCCATAGATAACTAAAGGGCGCTGTCCCACCAATAACTTGTGAGTAAATCGCTCCAGAACCTGGAGGTTGTTCAGCAAGTACCACATTAAACATGGAACAAGGATCTGCCCCTAAGGTTACATTATAACCTGCTCCATACAAACAGCCTTCGGAATCAGTTACAGTCACCGAATAAAAGCCATTTTCTGGAGCAACAATTACATTCGTTGTTTCTCCTGTAGACCATAGATAACTAAAAGGTGGTGTCCCACCAAATAAAATGCTTGCTTCAAGGTTACCTGAGCCAGCTGGAGTTTCACCTATTACTGCATCAAACTGATTACATGGATTATCCAATACTACAGTTAAAGAATCAAAAGCACTGCACCCTAAGCCATCCATAACACTTAAGTAAACAAGAGTACTGCTCGTTACAACTATATCCTGTGTAAACTGTGCTGTTGATGTTGAATTCGGAGCCCAAGTATAGGTATAAGGAAGTGTTCCACCTGTTACAGATGAGTACAGATTTCCTGAACCAGGAGGCTGTTCAGTGATTATAGTAGATAAGCCATTACAAGGTATATTGATATTGACGACCTCAAAAGAATCATTGGCCACACATCCCTCTACATCGGTAACTTCTATAGAATACCACCCTTTACTATTTGGGGTAATTTCCTGCGTAGTTTCACCAGTTGACCAAAGGTACGAATACGGTTGAGTTCCATCTGTAACTATTGAATTTAATAAGACTGTTGTTTGAAATGACTCGACCAACTCAACACTCATATTACAAATAACCACATCAGGATCATTATCATCTTTATCAAGATCCGATATATCCATATTATCCGGCCCGCAAGCACTAAACACTAAAAGCAGAAATCCTGCTAAACTTAAATTTCTTAACAAACTGTAATTCATTACTCTATTTTTTAAGATTGAAAAAACGATCAATTCGAATTGTTACACTCAGAATACACAGATCAATCTTAGGTGTGACACTTAGGTCAATATTTTTTTTGAGATAGAGGTATAAACTCGTTTTAGAAGGGTATAAGTTTTTTATTTTTTCGAATTAAAACTCCAAATCCGAGGCAGGCTAAAATATAAATGCCTATAAAAATAAAATGTATCAAAGAGGGCTCGGCCCCTTGGAAGTCGCCATTCGCTCTGGCAACATATGTGATGATCATAACCAGACTTACATAATAAAAGTAGACCAGTTGCAAGCCTCTTTTTAATCGATCGAACACCAAAGGTGCTGTGACGATCATACCATAGGCCAATGCTCCACCGACAAGTTTCACTGGAATCAGCTCAATCGAATTCATTAACACATTGGCAGCTAAAAATCCAAAATGAATTATATGAAGGATTGCAAATAATATCAGATTATAAAAAAAGGGACTTCTTCGTTCTACTTTGCCGCCTTTTAAATTAGCGTACAAAAAGAAAACCATTAAAAAAAGAACGGCAGATAACCTGCCCGTAAAGCGAGCCGAAAGACGAATAGCTTCATTAAAATTCTCAGCAAAAAAATAAGACAACATAAAAATCATCAACTCGAGTAGTACTCCAGTCAAAATTAATTGCCTTAGGGATGTCTTCATAGCTCTTAGTTTTTTTGCATGCCGTGTAATGCTATTCTAAGTTATCAAAAAAAGAGAATAATACTGATTTTCAAGGCATTAAAAAAGATTAAAATGATCAACTTCTTTAACTGCCCCAATCTGCATATCGGAAAGCTGCACATTTCCTATTCGAACTCTGACCAAGCGAAGTACCGGAAATCCAACAGCAGCAGCCATTTTTCGGACCTGTCTGAATTTACCTTCACGAATACATACGGACATCCAAGAGGTAGGACCATGTCGCTCATCTCTAACTTTTCGTGCTCGTTCTCCAGTAAATGGTTCATCTTCTACCCTAGAACAAACTGCCGGAAGTGTTCGATAAGTTTTACCCTTTATACTTATATCTACGCCCTTTTCTAAAGCATCCAATGCTTCGTCGGTAACTAAGCCATCTACTTGTATGTAATACTCTTTTTCAATTTTCCTTCCGGTAACAAGAGCACTCAGCTTCCCATTGGTGGTTAGCAGAAGTAAACCTTCTGAGTCTTGATCCAAGCGCCCTACAGACATGACTCCATCGGGAAAATCGTGAAGTTCCCCCAATAACTTCTTGTTGGTCCTCCTTCTCTGATTATTGATAAATTGAGATAAATAACCATAAGGTTTGTAAATTATAAAATGTCTGTGCTGTTCCTCCAAACCTATAGATTTTAATTATCTGATTCCTCTCTATGCACTGCATCCATAGAAAATGCTGGCATACAAAGCGCTATGTAATGACAGTCTCCGTCAAAAGGATTGGAATATTGTATTCGTGTACCTGCTTTGATCAAAATCGACTCTCCTGCAGCTACAATAATCTCTTCCCCTTCATCAATGATAAATTTCTTTTGTCCTTTAAAAACAAATGTCACCTCATCGAATTCTGGAGTCTGGTAGGGTTCCGACCAGCCCTGAGGAGCGATCATATGAGCCAGACTGAAATTCTTATCTTTTGTACTCGCCAAACCAAAGTGCTCTCGAATAGTCTTACCATCGGTTGTTGGAACCACAAAAGGTTGTGTTTGCTTGAAATATTTCATATGCTTTATGTAAGTGAATCTATCGAAATAATACAAATCTAAAACACCTTTCGCTGATAAAGGTTACAGGAAAAGTCTTCAAAATCCTTCGTTCCAACCTGATTAAAATTCTGATCTTCATAATATTTACATAATCTTGGATTGGAAGCGTTGCAATCAAGTCGAAGCCATAAGATGTTGCGCTTAGCCGCCATACTCAATATCCGATCAATTACTTGTAAACCAACACCTTTCCCACTAAAACTTGACCGTATGATTAGAGAATGGACATAAAGAGCAGATTCTTCCTGTTTGCCCCAGTAAAGTACATCCTCTTCCTGAATGCGGACCATACCAACGGTTCCCCATTCCTTATGTTCTAAAAAATAAAACTCGCCTTGCTCAAAACCTTCCTGCACCCATTCAAGGTCGGAGGCACTTGGTAATAACCAACACTTCCACTGATCTACTCCTTTTTCTTGGAGCATCTTTGCTACCTCTTCTAATAAAGTAAAGGCCTTAGACAAATCAGATAAATCTGCTCTTACAAATGCAAAGTCCATCTTTACTTATTTATTCCAAAGCCCAAGTCGATCAATGTACCAGATTTTGATGGCATTCTTTATCCGTTTACGTATCAATTTAAAGCTATTCGCCCTTGGTTCCTGTTTCTTAGACCAGTTTGTTTTATTATAGTGAGGTAGGCTCTTTTCAGGCATAGGCTTATCCAAGAAAGGACAAAGTTTCTCCCAGCTCTCTCCTGCTGTAAAATCTATAATAATAAAATCATCCAGACGGTCTTTGAAGTACGCCTTTACCTCTTCATTGTGCTTTCTGTAAACTGCTATAGTGTTTTCCTTGTCGTCCATTGGAAGTCCCTTGCCTCTTCCATAAATCCATTCATGGTGTGCACTTCGCAAATCACCGATATGTCGATTTACAGAGCGGTACCACTTTTCTTCATCCCTAAGGGTGAGCACAAACTTAGATCCAGGATATAAGCGATCCAAATCTTTATAAATATAATACCATGGTGTATCTTGAATAGCATCATACTTTCTTAGGATTCGATCAATCTTTCCCCAATCCTTTTTCAGAATAGGCAGCAATGCTCTTGGTGTAGCATCCTTCACGGTATATCCTAGTATCTTCAGCGACTCGCGCAGTGTAGATGTCCCGGTTTTTTGAAATCCAACGCCTATTACCAATGGTCTATTACTCATCTTCCTATTCTTTTACTATAGTGTATTCAACAATGGCCGCAATATAGCACTTTTCATATTGAACAGATTTAGATCACTGTCTAATCACATAATTACTATTATCCTTGAAAACAAAATATTGCTGTGGTAAGGAATTATAATCAAAATCTCCCCAGGTTGCAGAGAACTTTGTTGAATATTGCTGGATATATGATTTTCCATCAACATTAGGGGTCAATATAATTGAGGCAGACTCTTGATCCCTGCAAGTAGACAAAACCCATACTTCATAGGGAACTGCCCAGGTCATCATTAATGCTTCTTTATCAGCTTCTCGTTCCTTTAGTACTACTTTAGAGTTGGAATCTGACTTAACATCATCAATAACTCCATATAGATAATCCACTCGCTCCTCATAAAAGTCATGCGTGTAATAGATATCTGCAAGGCGTATAACCACAACTAAGATTAATGCATAAGCAGCATAAGTCATTTTGAGCTTAGGCATTAAATCATATACCAGTGGGAATGCTATAAATATGGTCAAAGGCAAATACAAATTTTCTAGATAAAATTGATGTTCCCCTCCCGGATAAGGCATATTGACCAATAGCAGGTAAGCAATGAAAAATCCTCTGTCCAAGCATAAAACAGATCAAAAAATGAACCTCGGTTACCTAATTTTAAATTACTTTTTATTCATACATATATAATTTAGATTAGTGTATAAACCAATCTAAACACCATGTTTAAAATGAAATTCAAATTTATCTATCTAGCCCTTTTTACAAGCCTATTATTTTTATTTGCAAACGGAAGAGATACCAATCAAAAGGCAGCAGAAAACTTTTATAGTAATGATTATAAGGTTCACTTTGTGGTGCACAAAACAAAGAAAGCTAAAAAAGAAAATTTCTTAAAGCGAAAAATGAAACGGATCCAAAAAAAGGTGAAAAGACTTATTAAGAAATATGATGAAATAAAAAAAGATAAGAAATCAGTAAGAAAAGTTACAGGTATTTTGCTACTCATTTTATTACTTTCCTTATTGATTGGTCCTATTTTAGCTTTACTAGCATTAAAATTCATTTTCGGTATGATAATTGGAGAAGTGCCAAGTTTTGGAGCTTCTGGAGGATCGGGAGGTGTAGGTGCTCTTTTAGTATTCATTTTATTGTTTCTAATAATATTAGCAATCGCTAATCGAGCTTCTAAAAAGAAGAAACTACAGAAAGGTTGATACTATTATTTTTTTTAGATCTTATACCTAAAACAAAAGCAAGATTAAAAAAGGAAAAGGAGCTACTTAGCTCATTTTTCTTCATTCAATTCGTCTTCAAAAACATGTTTAGCATAATTATATCCTAAACGATCGTAATCTTCTCGAACATCCTGCAGCCTAACTTTAAAATCTTCAAAATCCTTAATCGCTGTATCCGTCCACAAAGCTTCTGAAAGGGCAGTCATTCTTGGCAACAGCATATACTCCGCATGGGATTCTGTGGCGATATATTCGGTCCATAGGTTGGCCTGTCCACCAAGAATATACTTTGCCTTTTCTGCATCCAATTCTGCGGGCATAGGATCAAAAGCATATACTTTTTCAACAGGTAAAAAACCACCAATTGCCAAAGGCTCCTTGTCGCGGTCCTCTGATTGGTAATAATCAAAGTAGCAATGGGAAGTTGGAGACATCACAACCTTGTGTTCCTCCTCTGCTGCTGCTATACCTCCTTGCGTACCCCTCCAAGACATCACACTGGCATTAGGGGCTAGTCCACCTTCCAATATTTCATCCCATCCTATGATATTCTTTCCTTTGGAATTAACGAACTTCTCTATGCGCTTAATAAAATAACTTTGTAGTTCATGCTCATCCTTCAAGCCTTCATTTTTTATGCGTTCCTGACAAGCTGGAGATCGTTCCCAGTTACCTTTTGGACATTCATCACCACCAATATGAATTAGAGCTGATGGAAACAAGTCCATAACTTCCGTCAAGACATCCTCCAAAAACAAAAAGGTAGTCTCCTGTCCAGCACAATACACGTCATCAAAGACCCCCCAAGTTTCCTGAACAACCTTGTTGATCCCTGCATCCTGAATAGACCTTGAGGATTTAGACATCATATTGTTCCCAATAATTGTATTCTCTTTTGGAAAACTACTCAACCAAGGATAAGCTGCAATTGCAGCACTGCTATGCCCTGGCATCTCAATTTCGGGGATAACCTCAATATGCCTTTCCTTAGCATAGGCAACAATATCTCTGATCTCATCCTGTGTATAAAAGCCACCATATTTTTCATTGTCGTTTGCCTCTCCAGGATGGTGACCTACAATCGTACCATTGCGATATCCGCCCACCTCAGTAAGTCCAGGGTATTTTTTGATCTCTATTCTCCAGCCTTGATCTTCTGTCAAATGCCAATGAAAGGTATTCAACTTATGCATGGCCATAACATCAAGATATCGCTTCACGAATTCGACCGAAAAGAAATGGCGACAAACATCGAGATGCATGCCTCTATAAGCATAATTGGGTTGGTCTTTAATACGTACTGCAGGCACGCCAAAAACAGTAGCATCTTCAAGGGGATACTCTCCCAATAATTGCAGTAAGCTTTGAATCCCATAGAACACGCCTTGGGCTTGCTGCCCACGAATTAGAATACTAGAAGGAGTCACCTCCATACTATAGCCCTCTTCTGCTTGAATGGAAGGATCAATTAAAAGCTGGATAGATCCCTTTGAGGCTTCCTCAAAGCCAAGGCCAGTTCGGGCACCAAGCATTTCTATTAGGTAAGATGATTCATTATGCAAACCCTCTGAGGCTGAAATCTTACATCCGTTTTCCAATTCAAAAAGCCCTTCTGCCATTTCCAGAGCATCTGGTTTTGGGACTAGAGCATAGTCTTCCTCAATATTCTTATGCGTCTTAAATTCATTTGCACATGCACTGAGTAAAAAAAATGCAGTAAGAAAAACAAGTATCTGTTTCATTCGAGATGTTTTCTTAAAAATAAAAAAAGGCAGTAAGATTGAGTTTAATCGTACTGCCTTTTTATTCAAATTCTAAAAATAGAAAGCCTAAATCCAATCCAGCGACTTCACTGTTTGAGCGGTTTCCACATCCCCCGTATGCTTTGTTTCTTTAGGCTCAAATAAAAGATTGAATACGACCTCACCGTTCTTGGTCCAAGGTCTGTGCTCTACTCCTTTCGGAACAATAATAATCTCTCCAGGATTTATTGATTCCGTTCGTCCATCTCTAAAATCCATGTAAAGCGTACCTTGAAAAACCATAAACAACTCATCCTCGTGCTCATGGCTGTGCCAGACAAAGTCATCTTTAAGCTTACAAAGTTTAACTTGCTGACCATTTAGCTCACCAATAATATGTGGAGTCCATTGTTTTTCAAATTTGGAGAACTTCTCCATTATATTGATCGCCTTCATAAATTATGTTTTAATGATTAGGACCAGAATTTAAGAATATCAAACAAGGTTTCCTTCTTTTTTAAAATACTAATATCCTTTCTTCCCACGCCAAGAACGGTAGGCATTTGCCTGCTGTTGTACCTTGACCACATACTCAAGGTATATGCACCCACATCATGAATCACTAAGTAATCCCCTGGTTCGATAACAGGAAGTTGTATGCTTTCTTCAATAACATCACCACCAAAACATAGTGGTCCAGCAACCATGTAAGGTTTCTTATCTGTTCCTATTTTCAGGCGACCATGCTTATCTAAAACAGTTATATCATGATGCCAATTTTTTGGATTGTAGGCTTTCCTAAGCAAGAAATCCGCCCCCAAATGAATGATTGCAATTTTACTATCTGCCTGTTCCTTTACATATTCAACCTTACTAATTGCACTTGCAGTATTAGCAAAAATATATCTTCCAAACTCAGTAATCAACTTGTAGGATCCATCAAATAATCCAGGACACTCCAGTTCCAATGCCTCCGCATAATCTTTTATATCTGGCGCTACCTGATCCTTACTGTAGGAAACTGGAAATCCGCCCCCCATGTCAAAAATATCAAGTTTCCACCCTTTTACCTCTCTCACAACTCTAGCTAAGCTTGCTAATTTATAGACCTTTCTTACAGCAGAGACCAGTTGATCTTGACTCATACCTTGAGATCCTATATGCAAATGAATTCCTCTTAACCATTTATACTTATCGTAAGCTTCTATAATTGCGCCTCTCTGCTCATCAGCTGGCACCCCAAACTTTGATAACTTACCTCCAACACTTGTAGCATGAATATTTCCCTCACCCATCTGTGGGTTGATTCGTAATCCAATGAGAGATTTACTTCCAAGATCTCTGTAAAGCTCGTCAATTCGCTCCAACTCAGCAAAAGAATCTGCATTTACGCGTACACCTGCTGTCAAAGCAAACTCCAAGTCTTCAATCGTTTTACATGGAGAGTCAAACACTATATCTTTTGCCTTATATCCCGCTTTTAAGCCTAAATAAACTTCAGGCAAGGATGCAGCTTCCAAACCTATACCATCTTTATTCTGTGTGCGTAAAAGGTTAACTAAGGGACTAGCTTTGATAGCTAAGGCATGCAATGCATTATCAGGAAAGCAATATTGTACTTTTTGAATACGCTCCTTGATAAATTCAAGATCATATACAATCAGTGAAGCATTGTTTCTAAAAAGCTTTTTACTATCCACCACTTTTTGCAAGTAAGCTGGAATGGTTTCCAGCCCTGAAATAATTTCCATAGGTTATGAATGTTAACAACTGTGTAAGTGCTAAGTCTAATCCGAAATGAGCGGACTTAGATTGGAGGAAAGCAATAAAGTACCAATTTAGTTTAATTGATTCAACTAGAAAAGAAGATCAAGATCTATTTCTTAAAATTTTGTGTTAAAGGTATTTTATTTACTGACGAAGCGAATAATCCAATACCCTTAGAGCATTAAACTATACAAAAGAAGTATAAACTACATTTAAAGTAAAAGCTGATTAATGAGTGCTTCCCAAAACTGAAGACCTGGAAGTACTGCAGTACAAATAACGCCAAATACAATCAAAACTAAACCTAGCCAACTTACTTTGGTAATACGATTCAAAACTCTCAACTCGTAAACAAATACACCCATTAATAGGCATGCTAAAAAAACTAAAGCCAGCTCTGCCCCTTGATTCAAAAAACCTGAAATCCTTTTTAAAGCTGGAAAAATTATCGCCAAGTTAGTCATCACCATATAGCGTTCATATTCACCACCTAGAGAATCATTTTTCATTGTAGCACGAAAAAGAATTACAAAATTCAGGCAAACAAATAAGTTAAACGTTAAATCTTCTAAGGTCTTTTTACCCGATTGAAAAGCGAAAATCGTAACAAGTACTAAGCTGAGCAAGACTAGTGGTGCTAATAATACATTCCATGAAAACCAAGCCTTAGGTAATCGACCTTTACGATTTCGAACTAAAAAACTCTGAATGCACATCCAAATCAACCATGAAAACATTATCAAACCATGCAAAAGAACCCAGTTAGAGACTTGACTTAAAGAATCATAGAACAATGCATTGCCCCCAAACCCAAAGACAGCTAGCACGAGCATTAAAATACTACACACTAAAAAATAGATTGAATTATTATTCATTCCTTTATTTTTCTCGAATTATAAATCAATTAATAAGCCAAGCCAACTAAAAACTATCATTTATAAATGACCTCTACATCTGTTCTATATTTCCTTACAATTTTTCGAATGGTAATAAATAACAAGGTGGGTATACCAATCACGGCGATAAGTGCCACCAAAACAGCTAATACATCAGAACCATTACAAGCCAAACTGCAGGCTGCAATAGCAGCCAAACCAACCAACATAGTGGCAGCTAGAACACTTGCTAAGATTAGTAGGATCATAATTACCACGTTCCCACCAGAGCCTTTTTGAGCTTTCAGCTCCTTCTTCATCAATTTTAATTCAGACTTGAATTGCTTTTTCAACTTACGATATTCCTTTACAACAAACCGATCAGATAAATTTAAAAAACTCCGATCTTTTTTTAGGGATGGGGTATGCACCGTAAAAACAGCACTTGCTTCGCCAATACCTTGATTTGCCGAATCTGAATAAAGAAATGCATTAGACCCAGAGGCTACTAATAATACATAAAGTACCGAAAGACCCAAATCCAGCTTTTTCCTATTTACAAATGTGTAAGAGATAAAAGATCCTTTGTATTTTCTTGAAGGATATAGGATGATCAGGCCTGCCGCACTTATCCCCAAAAGCCAAGTAAATATACTTGGAACAGATATATCACTTAGGAACAATAGCCCTCCAAAAACTAAACCATTTAATAACAATGCAATACGAATCAAAAATAAGAAGACCTGTGATTTACGGGGATTCAAACTAGCCCACCTAGAATATTTAATAAGGTTCATAGTTATTATTTTAGTAGATAAGATTATTGTTTTTTTTGGCAATACATGAATTTCGGCGCAACTCTCTACCCATTTGAATGAAAAAAGAATAGTCTAATATTGTTTCAAAATAATTAGATGCTGCATCTAAAAAACCTAAGATTAGTTTTAAACTCTATTTCTGTGCTAAAAGTCTTCAACGCTTTTCTATTTGAACGCTAATCCTTCTATTTCTGAGTCAGAAAATAATCTTACACATGATTCTTAAAATAAGTATAATTATCTAGAAATCATTCCAAAAACTCACTCGTCTTCCAAAAAGTACAAAACAAACAACTCAACTCTATTTACACAGAATACCAACACAACACATTGATATGCAATAAATTATGCCTAATTTATGAGATTATTCACTCACAAAATTAACGTATGAATTTTAAGTCAACCTTTAACATCCTATCCATTATAATGGTACTCTTCAGTTTCGCTTGTACGCAAGAGGCAGAGCAAGAAGCAAGTGCTGAAACCGCAAAGTCTGCGATGGAATTAATGCAAGCATCAGCAGATGAATTTTCAGCAGCTTGGAAAGCTGGGGATTCCAACGCAATCGGGGAGGTATTCGTAGAAGACGCTATTCAGGTTGTTGGAAGTGCTCAAATTCCAACACTAGGTCGCGCTACTATTGCAGGAAGATTTGCAGCAGCATTCAGCCAAGAGGGGCCTTTCCACAATACCCACATAGAAATAAAAATTAATGAAGCCAGAAAGCTGAGTGACGACATCATGATTGCAGCAGGCTACTGGAATGTTTTAGATGAATCTAACGAATCACTACTTGATGGTAAATGGGGTAATGTATACGAAATACAGGAAAACCGAATAGAATTTATTCAAGAAGCAGCGTATAGTTCTGCTGACCAAGTTGACATGGCGAATCTTTCAGAGCGCATCACTCATCCAGTAATGGAAGCCAATGAAAGTGAAAACTATACCGCAATAAGTAGTAATATAGATAGCTTTCTAAGTCTATATAACTCAGGAGACTTCAAAACCTTGGCTACAACGGTCTTTATAGAAGACGGTATACGAGTAGTAAGTGGTGTAAAAGAAATATGTATTGGTCCGGATGCAATTGCAAAAAGCTTCAATGCCGAAAACTCATCTGTAAAACTGGACGCTCATATTTGCGGAATGAGAGATCTTGGGAATTCTTTAGTTATTGCACATGGACAATGGTATGAAACGAATGAAGACGGAAGTTTATCTGCCTTTGGACAATGGGGAAATCTTTTCCAGGTAAAGGATGGAACAGCGAAAATGGTAATGGAATCCGCTGGTATGTACAATAATAAATTTGAATAACAAAAAAGCAGGTCTGAGAAGACCTGCTTTTTTATTAAGCCTTCAATAAACCATCCAACCTTAGATTTAAATAATCTCTCACAAGGTCACTAACCGAATATTTTTCATCTGTAAAAAGAGCACTATTTGTGACAATTTCGATTACAAATAATTTGTCCATAGTGGTCAATAGTTCAACTGAAAAATCTCTGTATAAGCCAAGATTGATACCGTGGGAATATAAGCTGCTTAGCATATCCACATAAGTATCTGTCAATACTTCAATTTCACCCCAGATTGATTCATAATACTTGCGAATGGATTGCAGGAAGGAGAGCCTTATTCCGCTAGTTCCATTAGCGAAAATTTCAATTAACTGTTTGTAAGTTATAGAAACATCATCTGTTCCAAATTCAACCTTACCCAGATCATACAGAATAGCATAAATTCTAGTTTGACAAGCAGCCAGCAAAACATCTTCCTTTCTTTCAAAATAAGTATAAAATGTAGATTTACTCTTCCCTGAGATACGGACCAAATCATCCATTGTAAGCATACCTAAATCTGCATCTTGAATATCGATCAATAGCGTGGCTAACCAAGCATTAACTTTTGGAGTAGGTCTTTTCCGAATCTTCTCAATTGACTTTCTACCCATTTGCTATTGTATTAACATATTCTGAAGGAATCATTCAAAAATAAGGAAAATCAACCAAAATAAAACTATATTACATAAAATAGTTCGATTATCGACCCTAAAAAATTAATAAAAATGGGCAAATTAAAATACATAGCGGCATATATCACACCTCTTCTGGCTCTGCTTACCTTCTACAGCTATGGTTTTACAGCCTATATCGGAATATTCGTTCTCTACATTTTGATTCCTGTAGCTGAACAAGTTCTTCCATTATCTACAGAGAACTTCTCAAAGGTAGAAAAACATATGGCAAAGGATGATTGGTTCTACGATCTCGTTGTTTCGCTAATTGTTCCTATCCATTTATTCACTATGTACATTTTCCTTACAACAATTACAGAAGCAGGGCTTACTTTATCAGACAGCATAGCTCGGGTCTTTATGATGGGAACACTCCTAGGAGTTATTGGAATCAATGTTGGACATGAGCTAGGCCATAAGACCCAGCAGCCTTTCAAACAATTCCTTGCACAGATTTTGCTAACCTCATCCGTTCAGAACCATTTCATGACCTACCACAATGGTGGGCACCATAGGGATATAGGAACACCTGCAGATTTATCCTCCGCTAAAAAAGGAGATAATTTTTATTTATTTGCCTTAAGGTCCCAGATAGGTGGCTACTTTAAAACTTGGAAATTAGAAGGAGAAAGACTAGCAACAAAAGGTAAAAGCAAATTGCTTAACCCAATGATCATCTATACCCTTCTACCCTTGTCCATGCTACTTGCTATCTATTTTTATTTTGGTGCTTATGTACTCATATGCTACTTTGTAGCTAGTGTTTACGGCATTGCAATCCTTGAATCGCAGAACTTCTTCGCGCACTACGGATTGAGAAGAAAAAAATTAGAAAATGGCCGTTATGAACGAGTAAACCCAAAACATTCATGGAATTCAGACCATTTGATAGGTCGAGTACTTCTTTTTGAACTTACTAGACACTCTGATCATCATCACAATGGGGCCAAGGAATTTCAGGTTTTAGATTCAAAGCACGAAAGCCCTCTTCTACCTTTTGGTTATCCTGCTATGCTCATTTTATCTTTCTTTCCATTTTTATTTAAGCCACTAATGGCTAGGCAATTAAAATCATACGGAATTGAATAAGTGCTTATTCTTGTTTCAAAGCTTTCTGTTCACTTCCTGTATTTTCCCATATGGAATAGCGTACTTCTAATCCTTCAGGCACATATAAAACCAATGGGATTTTTACATTATGGATGACACGAATACTAGAAGAAGCTATAAATTCAATTTGCTTTTCATAATCAGGACAACCCATCTTCGTTGAAAAAACAGCTCCGCTTCCTTCAAATAGATAATAACTAATTCCAAAACCTTCGACCTGTTTTTCTAAAAAATCACCATTCAATCGATGCCTATTACAGTCCACCAATTGTTCTTTCCCGGCATAAAATTCTATCATAAGCTCCTTTCCCTCTGCGCTTGGATTGATAATAAATTGCTTCATACCTTCAATAGATGCAGGAAACATATTGTACAATGCTTTATCAGGCTGACTTGAAACACCAAAGTCTATATTTTGATTTGTTTTCAAACTACTTGAACAAGAAGAGATTAGTATCGAAAATACTGTAAACACAAAAATTATAAGGGTATTTGCTGATTTCATAAAGCGCTTAATTTAAATATAAAAAGTAGGACTTTTTCAGGATAAATCCATCCTCGCAAGCCACATAAAAGGGGACTACTATCAATTTCGATAGTAATTCCAAATTACTATATTCTCCATTTAAAAACGAAAACCACCAATAGCTATTGCATTAATTAGGCATCTAAAAAAAAGCTCCTATTTAGACTAACAGAGTAATTAAGCACAAACTCTGACTAGCTTCCCTTATTCTATTTATATCAATATCAGAAAAACCTTCATATTAGGTTAAAAAAACAAGAAAGTTAGCCACCTGCTGAAAACAAGCCAAGCAAAAAGAAAAAATGCATTATTTTAAAACAAAAACTAACAATGGTTCCGATTAAACACATGTTTCACATCAATAGTCCGATAGAGGATGTCTTCAGAGCATTAAATGATATAGATAGTTTAAAGGACTGGTATACTTCTGATGTGGAAGGCGGGAAACACCTAAGTGATAGGATCACGTTTAAATATGGAGACATGAAGATGGATGTACAGATCACTGAACTGCAATCAAATAGCAGAGTGCAATGGACCTGTATAGAGAACGACAGTCCATTTGAACACCATGTATTTACTTTTGATCTAGATATGAATGTTGAAAAGACCCGAGTTCGATTTACACACAATGGATTTATGACCCAAGATGACAACTATGCAAACTTAAACTACAGCTGGGGAAAATATCTTGAGAGTTTAAGACAATTTTGCCAGACTGGAAAAGGAGAAGCATTTGGATCAAAAAGATACAGAAGCTAAGATTCTATTAAGGTTTAACAAATTTCCTACTTACACTTGTTTGCTTATAGCTCAATGATAAAACATACACTCCTGGAAGTAAATCAGATGTGTTGTATTGCATTTGTTGACCATCTACAGCTATTTGATCCAAAAGAATGCCCAAATTATTAAACAAAAATATTTCATCTACCTCATTAGATATATATGGGTCCAATGCTATAGTCAATTGCTGCGTTGTATTCGAGTGACTGATTGCAAAATCAGCATCATCTAGCAAATCTTCAAGGCCTGTATTCAAACTACTATGCTGCAATGTAATGCACCCAAATTCAAATCCATTTTCATCAAAGGCACAATACTTCAAAGAATCCTTTCCAAAAACCTCAATTGTGCCATAAGAATCATTGAAATTCAAATTACTGACACCATTACCTCCTCCATTCCATAAGGCATCTTCCACTAAAGGATATCCAATAAGTGCACCAATTGAATCCACATAATAATTAATAATGCCCTCATCACCTGCGGATAGTCCACTAGCTGTAAGTTCAGGAATCCCCGCATTAGAGCCATCGTCTAAAGCAGAGCTGTGTGAATCTCCTGACACTATAAGCAAATCTCTTATTGCCCCACTATCATACAAATCTAAAAGAGCTTGTTGGTCTGCGGGATATCCTACCCAATTGTAGGATAGGTTAGATGCTAGTGTTGCGCCAGAGCCATTTTGGCCAGAGATATTAACCTCTAGCCCTTGAAAGACAAGAGCAACTTTTAGAATCTCCGCGTAGTAGGCATTAAAAATAACACTACTACCCATGATCTTCCAGTCTGCCTCAGATTGCTGAAGTCCCTCCAACAGCCACTCCCTTTGATCTACACCGAGCATAGAGTGATTTACTGAATCGGGTTCGAAGAGCCAATTACCGTTTAAAGAATCATACAAAAACGCGTCATGTCTCGGCATTCTCGAATTGCGCGTATCTACCATAAACAATTCCAGGTTCCCTATTTGAAAACTATGTTGAATACCATGAGCAGTATCAGCTGCTGGGTAACCAGGAAAATAATTAAAATAACTTTGTATAGCCCCTTCTCTTATACCAGCAGGCATATCATTGGTTATCAACTCTGTGCTCACACCACCACTTCCAGTTTCTACAGTAAAGGTCGGATAAGTCCAACCTTCAGAATCATTGTAACTGTAATCATCATCATAAATATACTCGACAGCCATGTAGGGCTGAACATAATTTTCCATATTAGAATCGGAATACCTTAAAGCAAAAGACTCTGCTCGTTTATCAGGATATAGGCAATAATCATTTCCAAGCTGCGCAGGGGGCCAACCCCAATCACCCAAATGTAAAAATAGGTGGGGCTCAAACGCTTGAATTTGTTCAAAAATCCCCGGATTGTTTCCATAATTACAGGAACCAACAATCAACTTTAAGGGATTCTTTGAGTTTGGCTCAGGAAAGGTCCTAAAGCTCCCAGAACTTGCATCAGGTAATCCATCAAACATAAATCGATAATAGTACTTCTTATCCGCTTCTAGCCCATCAACATCAACGATTACCGTACCAAAACGCTCTATCCTAGTAGAATCAGTAAACACTAAAAAGTCATCGAATTCTTCGGTATCTGAAACCTGTAGATCGAAAGGTAAGCCAAGATCTGCTGTCTTGATATAGATTCGTCCCCCTGTATCATGCACGCCACCGACGACGGGCCCATGGGAGATAGTTTGAGCATTTATATTAGTCAAGAAAAAAATAAATAGCGTGCAATATATAAGCTTCATCTCAAGGATATTTGTCTACAATCTTTAAAACCTGTATAATTTAGCACAATGGATACTTCTAAGTGAACATAATCAGATATAATATTCCTAACCAACAGATTTATTCACAAACTCACCAACACGAACTCTTGTAGCAAATTCTATTTTATCTTTTCTTTTACTAAACAGTGGGTTGTATCCAAATTGATTTGCTTTCACACGTTCGCCAGTCTCAATATAAAATTTGACTCCCTGGGTAACTGCATGAACATATCGCTTCATTAATGGCATATATATTAGATTCATTACAAGTCTCTTCAATAGCAGAGGGACTCTATCTAGTACAATATCCGGATACAGGTGAATCTGTATCTTCAGGGCAGTTTTATCAACGTCTACATCATCCAGACTCCACACTACCTTAGCAGATGCATAATAGCTATTGCCTATTTTTAGCGTATAACCCTCACCCTCTCTCCAATCCGTGAATACCCGTTTCAACATTAATCCATTGAAGTATTCAATGCTATCTTCTGCCCCAATCTTACCCCAAGTATACACTTGATTTTCTTTACAAAACGGATGGCAAAGATTTAAATTACCAGGCATAGCTATAGTATTCCAGACGGTAGAACAATCTGCATCAATAGTAAGCTCATGGCATACGAGATGTCTTGTAATCTTGTTATAGATTCTCATTTCAATTAAATTAAAGTGTCCTTTAATTGTTCGTGGAATTTTTTTTTGGATAAGTGCTTACTGTGGGTTGTAAATGAGAATTAGGAATTGGACTCCTAATTTATAAAAACCAACAAGCAGAGTCAATAACAAAGATTTTTATATGAAGGTATTTTTGTACTTTTTTGAAAAAAATCACTAAAAACAGGTGTTTTTTCTCATTTTTTAATGAAAAAATAAGCAAAAACTACAAATTAAGCTCAAAAACAGCCGTTTCTACATACTCTGATTCTGCCGTGGTAACATTTGTCCAAGCTAAGTAAAGTCTATTTTCCTGTAATACGATCTTAGGGAAACCACTATTCCTGTTACTATCAGTTTCAACAAGCACATCATCTTTAACTAGTCCATGATCCAAGTTGAGAATCGCTGCTTTTATAACAGTCTTATCTGAAGTCAATTGTTCCATCCAAACCAGTAAAGCATTTTCCTGATCGATAAATTTAACATCTACACGTCCAATCGGATTTTCAGATTTGAGCTTGATTGCTTTATCAAAAGTTTCCCCCAAATCGTCGGACAGCGCATAACGAAGTATTGGGGATGCATCAGACATAGTATACCAAAAAACAATAAGGTTATCTCCACTAGCAGCAATTGAAGGACCATTAACTGGACAACCTGCAATCTCCCAATTATCCTGATAAACTGCTTTGGGTTCATACCATATGCCATCTACAGACCTGGTGATATAAATATCCCTAATCTCTTTATCGCTCCTATCTCTATAGACGACTATGGGTCCCGAAGTAGATATTGCCATATCCGTTTGGCAACAATCACAAACTTTATGATCTAACTCAACAGAGGGCTCAATAACTCCGTCTGAATTTATTTTTGTGTACCGCAGACTCATACTTCCGTGATGACCATGACCATCGTCCTTTGCATGTTCATGATCTTCCGAAATAGTATTCCTTCCATCCAGCCAACACATTGCGAAACCGCCCTCCGCCAAATACTGAATACTAACAAAGCCGTGTTCAGCATGCACTGAATCCTTATGAACTACTTCTCCCTCTGACCAGGAGTCACCTCCATCAAAAGACTGGCTCACTGTAACATCATAATCAAATGTACCTGCATCGCTTTTAGCCAACCAATGCGCAGCCATATGTTGATCCTCTTTCCCACCTACAGCCATAGCCGGAAAATCGGCCCAGTTCACAAACCAATCTGTCCCTCTTGCTATCTCCTTTCCGGGAGACCACCCAGTTGTATCCCACTTTGAATATTTCAACACAGACAAGCTATCATTTTCATACTCAATCCAGGACAAATAAACATTTCCATTTGCACTTAAAAATAAGTTGGGCTCTCCACCTATTTTGCAAGGAGTCTCCACAATGCTTCCATCACCAATCGAGACCTTTTCATTACAAGCAAAAAAGCACAAGACAACACTTAATAAGATAAAATAGCGGATCATAGGATGATACGTTTGATTATTAGTATCAATATAAAAAAAATACCGCAGTTTTTGAGTGTTCAAAAGCTGCGGTATTAAAGCAAGTTATAAGCTATCTTAGTCTAACTTCTTACCCTTTATATCCATTTCACTATGAACTACATGAAGGCCAGTAATGCGCTTCCCATTTTCTGATAAAAATGATAGATTGGCATTAATCCCCAGAGCCAAGAACTTGGCATCGGAAATGGGCTGAAGTTCAAAGGTTCCTTGTCCAGTTGCATCAGCAAAAAGCGTATTATCTTTCTGAAAGACCTTGATCATGAAGCCTTGCCCCATATCATAGGTTCCTACATAAAGCTCCATATCGGCGCTTGACAACTTTATCTGAGGCTGCTCCGTATACGAAACGCCCATTCTTGCCAGCATATCTTTCCCATTCTGATTATTCGGATTAAGCTCCAAAGAACGTTCATAGTACTTTATGGCCTGCTTTCTTTTCCCAGAATACAACATAGCCTCTGCATAGCTATCGTACACATTAAATGACTCTGGGAAACGCACCATGTTTGCTTCAAATACGCTGGCTGCCCCTTTCATGTTTTTTACATTTAAAAACTGATAGCCTAACTCATTGATATCAGATTCTAGAAATTCGTATTTCTCATTTTCTAGATTAGCTTCAAAGAACTTAATCGCCTCTGCATATTTACCTTCTTCTGCCAGTATTCCTGTTTCTCTTGCTAAGGATTCTTTAGGTTGATTAAATGATTTATCGTAAAGTACAGCAAGAATGGCATTCTCAATATCTCTAAGAGGTGCAGCACCCGTATTATTGAGCATTACAATAAGAGCCTTATCCGCTTTAATTTTTGTTATTCGAGTATTGAACCCGTTTATTCCACCATCATGTGAAATAACAGTCGCCAAATCAGAACTTGTACCTATTGGAAGATCTCCATGTCCCCAACCATAACCATAGTAAAAGCCTTCTTTCGTTTCTTGATGAGGTCCTAGAAAGATGTTCATATACTTCTCATTCAATAGCTTAGTTGTATAGAGCGCTGCATCCCAAATTGCAAGATCTTCTGTTGTGGAATACATAGATCCAGCAGCATAAGGAACGCTCATATCTAAGTACCTAGAATTTATGTACGATCTTCTACTTTTTTCATACCCTACAGCTCTATTCCTTATAATTGCGCTATGTGAATCATAACCCGTGTTTTTCATACCTAGTGGCTCAAAAATTCTTTGAATCAACAAGTCTTCGTATGACATATCCGTCAGTTCTTCCAATATATAACCCAGCAAGAAATATCCTGAATTACTGTAATTAAACTGTGTCCCAGGTTCAAATTCTAAATCTAGATCTTTGAAAAAATCAAGAAATTCAACAGGACTAAAAGCGTCCATAGAATAGGATTGAATAAAGCCTGGGATAGCTGTGTAATTTGGAATACCCGCTGAATGTGTCAATAAATGATGAGCTGTAACTACTTGACCTACCTTTTTAGGGTAATCCGGCAGGTAAGTGGATATTGGTTTATGCAAATCTAAGTCACCTTTCTCGGCAAGCTGTAGAATAAGCATAGCTGTAAATTGCTTTGTTACAGATCCTAAACGATGCTTAGTATTTGCCGCATTATTCTGCTCCCACTCCATATTCGCATATCCATATCCTTTGTTTAGCAATATTTCATCTTCAAAAGACACTAGGATAGAACCATTAAATTTTCCGTATTCGAAATATTTTTGAAGAAGTTGGTCAAGTTGAGCTGACTTAGTCTGAGCAACAGAAGTGCTATTAAACACAAATAGAAAAAGGGCTAGGAAAAGTAAATTAAACTGTTTTAAAAATTTCATATTGATAGTTAAAAGACTGCAGAACCTAGGCCATTAAAAAAGTTAAACAAATCCTAGAACTGCATTATTTGTTTAGGTAAATTATTTCAACACACTTTAAGTATGTTTGGTCTTAAGATGATGGATACTTTAACAATGGTGTACCAATAACAAATAATATTCCTGGTGGTCTAATCTTTATTAATTCTAGAGACAAGTTCAATATATGCATCAGCAAAGGCTCTTCCAAGATCTAGATAGCCCTCCGTGTTATAATGCCAAATATCTGAATAAGAATAGGAAGTATGAACAAACAGAAGCTTAAAAATACACGTCTAAAATACTGCATAAAAAAAGATTAGATTTAATATAACCTATTCTTTTTATTGCAAAAAATGGGCAGATGAATAAAAACAAAACAATTATTTCAAATCCTTCTTAGAAAACGTTCCTGCCTCTACCAAGTAAGAATCCAATCTGAAATCTGTATTATAAAACGTCGATATGGTATCGAATATTTTTAATGATTTTTGAATTTAAACGTGTCAAAGTAATGGAATACGAAGCAGCATAAAAAGTCACATCCTATCCATCACCCACCTATTAAATTCTCCTTTACTTCAACCTCAACACTTCATCCTCCGCACACACATATACAGCAGCACATTTTTCTAAATCAATAGGATGCAAGCCTGTAAATACGCCAAATGCAGGTAAAACAAGTCGATTTTCTTCTACTGCAAAACAAGCACTTTTGGCATAGGATTTTCCTCGACCTCGGATTACTACTCCGGGATGAATATGCCCACAAATATTGAATTTACCTGCATGCTCTTCTGGATGATGACTTAAAAGAAACCTATCTATATCCAAGTCTGAAATCATATTAATAAGTCCTTCAGGAATTGATTTCAAATCATGCCGGTCATGATTCCCTAAAATAAGATTCACTGGAACAGAAACAGTTTCCATCCATTTAAAAAATCGATCCCATCCACTATTTTTTTTACTGTGAAAAAGGTCTCCCAAAAAGTAGATGTGTGCCGGTTTAAAAGTATCCAATACCTTGTTTAATCTTTGAAAATTTCCCTCAACTATTCCTGCAGGCACTGCGAGACCTGACTTCCTGAAATGTTCAATTTTTCCAATATGGAGGTCTGCAATTAAGACCATATCCATGCGAATCCAGTATACTGCTCCGTATGGGTGTAATATCATCTCTTCGTTTGCTATACTTATTTTCAGTGTACCCTCCATCTATGCTTTAGTATATTCAGCAATCATACGTTTAATCTTATCTCCGAGTGCTTCACTACTCATACGAGCTCGAAGTCGATCTGTAATAATAGGAAAAGAAAATGGACTTGGTTTTGGACAGGACTGGATCAGCAATTCCTGCTTACTCATTCTTTGCATCGCTTGCTCCATCCGTTCCTGCTGAAACTGATAAGCATACACTTCGCTATATGCCTGATTGAATAATAAATTTTCCGGTTCGTAATCCTCAAATACAGAGAAAAACATTTGAGCGCTAGATTGAAGGTGCTTATCTTTTTTTCGTTTATCTGGTGGCCCTGTAAAAACTAGTCCTGATATGACTGCTATATCTCTGAAGGTTCGCTTTGCAATCTCCGCAGCATTGACACTCTCCAAAAGATCTTCATGCATATCCTCTACTCGAAGTAATGCCTTAGACCGTATTAGTTCTGGGTCCACATATTGATCGGACAAGATTTCAAAACCATAATCATTATAGGCCAAAGAAAATGAGATTGGAAATTCTTGAGATATTCGATAAGCCAGCAATGCACACATTGCTTCATGTACATATCTACCCTCAAAAGGATAGACCAACAAATGATGTCCTTCTCTAGATTCAAAGGATTCTATAAGCAACTGATTTGACGATGGAATTGCAGACAAAGCTTCTTGCTTCTCCAAGAAAGAACTCAGTGCTTTAAATTCCTTACAAGCATTTCTATTTTCTTTCATGTTTTGCATCTCTTCCCTCAAAAGAGCACCCAATTGAGCGGACAAAGTCATTCGTCCACCCATCCAACTCACCACTTTAGGTTTCTTAGCTCTGGAGATTTTTACCTGAGCAATCATCTCCCGAATACGAACCAGCTGTAGTACCCTTCCAGCAAAAATAAAGCTATCGCCAGGTTCTAATTTTGAAAGAAACCACTCTTCTACGGTTCCCAAATAACCCCCTTTCACAAATTTCACTCGGAGTTCTCCATCTCCTACTATAGTCCCAATTTGCATCCTGTGACGCATAGCCACACGCCTACTATTTACTTTGAACATGCCATCCTCAAGTACTTCCACTCGTCTAAACTCATCATAGGCCTCCATACTCTGAGACCCCTTAGATATGTAGTTTAAAATCCACTGCCATTCATTCAAGTCTAGATATTGAAATGCATGCGTCTGCAGTATTTCTTCTAAAATTTGATCGGGATAAAAGCCATCTGACACGGCAAGTGTTACAAGATATTGAGCAAGCACATCAAAGGATAGCTCGTAGGGTTTTCGATCTTCCATAATCTCACGCTCTACAGCCGTTCGAATAGCTTTAGCTTCCAACAGCTCTAAAGAATAGGTAGGCACAAAATAAATTCTGCTGCTCTTACCTGGAGCATGACCACTTCTTCCGGCACGTTGTAAAAATCGAGCTACACCCTTAGGACTCCCAATTTGAACGATTGATTCAACAGGTGCAAAGTCAACGCCCAAATCTAAACTAGAAGTACAAACCACCACCTTTAGTTTCTCGTCCCGAATTGCCTGCTCCACCCAAAGACGCATTTCTTTCTCAATACTCCCATGGTGCATGGCGATTACTCCTGCAAGATCAGAATACTGCTCCAAAAGCGCCTGAAACCAACTTTCACATTGACTTCTCGTATTGGTAAACACCAAGGTTGTTTTACTTTTCTCAATCACAGCTGCGACCTGTTCAATCTGATGCAAGCCCAAATGCCCTCTCCAAGGGAAAGCATCCATTTTCATGGGCGTTAAGCTTTCAATTGTAATTTTCTTCTTTTTCTTCGATCGAACTAAAATCGACTGTTCTAGCACTGCTTGACGTGTACCTAAAAGTACCTGCATCGCTTGTTCAAGGTTTCCAATAGTTGCAGATATTCCCCAAACTCGAAGCTTAGGAGCAATGCTCAACAACCTTGATGTTGCTAATTCAATCTGTACACCTCGCTTACTCCCTATCAACTCATGCCACTCATCGACAACAAAAGCCTTCAAGCCTTTCATTTTTTGTTGATAGTCCTTAGATGCCAAAAGCAAGTGTAAACTCTCTGGAGTAGTAATCAGAAGTGTCGGGAAATTTCGTCTCTGCCTTGCTCGCTCAGATGTAGAAGTATCTCCATTCCGAATACCTACGGTGATATCGATACCCATATCTTTCGCAAAGCGTTCAGAGGCTATCTTAATTTCATTGGACAAGGATTTCAGTGGCGTTATCCAAATTGCTTTCAATCCTTTCACCGGTTTTCCTTTGGACGATTGGATAAGATCGAGTACAATGGGAACCCAAAGTGCAAGAGTCTTTCCACTTCCAGTTGGAGCGTTCAACAAACCATGCTTTCCCGACAGATAAGCATCCCAACAAGACCGCTGAAAAGGAGCTGGCTTCCAGGCTCGTTCATCAAACCAATCCTTGGCAATTCCTATGACTTCCTTCCTATTCATTCTATTATCATTGCCTTTAGATCATCCAATGTATTTGCCTCTTCAATTTTTTTATCCTGTCGCCACCTAAGTATCCTCGGAAAACGTGTGGCGATGCCACTTTTGTGTCTACTCGAAGGAGCGATTGCTTCAAATCCGATCTCAAAAACCAATTCGGGAACAACACTCCTTACTGGACCGAATCGCTCTATAGTATTGCTTTTTATAAACTTATCTACTGCCCTAAACTCCTTATCTGTAAGCCCTGAATAAGCCTTTGCAAAAGTCACTAATTCCCGTTCACCTGACTCATTCTCTCGCCAAAGTGCAAAGGTATAATCTGTGAAAAGATTGGATCTCCTGCCATGTCCTCGCATCGCATAAGTCAAGACAGCATCTATACACATTGGGTCGAGCTTCCATTTCCACCAATCGCCTTTTTTCCTTCCTATCCGGTATGGAGCATCCTTGCGTTTTAGCATCAAGCCTTCGCTCTTCATGTCTCTTGCCTTTGCTCTAACTTTCTCGAGGTCTTCCCACTCCTCAAACTCAACTAAAGGAGATATATCTATTAGGGGATTATCAACCCTCTGAACTACAGCTTCTAATTTGATTCTTCGTTCCATAAAAGCATCAGCCCGCAAATCGTCGCCCTCACACTCTAAAAGATCATATGCCCTCAAAATAACAGGTACTTTTTCCAATAGAGCTTTAGACACCGTCCTTCTTCCTATGCGTTTTTGCAAATCATTAAAAGTACCAATCTTACCATCGATCATAGGCAGCAACTCTCCATCAAATACAGTACCATCTGGAATATTTGTGGAAATCCTATCGAACTCTGGATATCTGTCTGTCACCAACTCTTCTCCTCTTGTCCAGATAAATATGGCTCCATTTCGCTTGATCAATTGAGCCCGAATCCCATCCCATTTGTGTTCAGCATACCAATCATCTACAGTACCTAAGGCAGGAAGCTCATCCTCCAGAGCGTAGGCTAGATAAAATGGATATGGTTTAGAGTCCTGATCTCCGGAGCGCTCATCCAGAACGAGTTCTTGAAAACTAATTGACTGAGGTTTCCAATTTCCCATCAATTTATAGGCTAAAATATCTTCTTCTATTTCAGTAGCCATAGAAAGGGACCTTGTCATCAGTTTTTGGCTTACCCCAATTCTAAAACCTCCGGTCAGCAACTTTGTGAATACAAATCGTTCGTAATATGGAAGAATGCTCCATTCGCGCTGCAGGTATTCCTTTTTAACTGAGTCTTCTTCTTTTTTCAGCCAGATCATATCATTCAGATAATCCGTTAAGGAACGTTCTTTTTCCTTTTCAGCGGTCTGAGGAACAACCAAGGCTATCGTCTCGGCAAGGTCACCAACAATATGATAAGAATCTTCAAACAGCCAAAGGTCTATCTGAGCAAGTTCAGCGGCATACGCTCTAAGTAGTGTTGTATTGACTGGCCTTGAAGGTCTACGATGGGATAGTAAGGCGATCGTCCAAACTTTGTCTGTATCTGAAGCCGAACGAAAATATTCAGCTAGGGCTCGAACTTTTACAGTTGTTTTATTGGTGGTATCCAATTGCTTTATCAGTGCTGCAAATGCTTTCATACCTCTACCTTTTCTACCTCCAACAATTCCCCTTCATACTGAGTTTTCTCTGTTCGAGCATCCAAGCCGATAGACCTCAAGTACTTTGAAAATATGTCCGTATATCCATGTGTACAGATCACCTTCTCCGCTCCAGATGACTTGATAGCTTTGAGTAATGCTTGCCAGTCACAATGGTCTGACAGGACAAAACCTCGATCTACTGCCCGTCGTCTTCTTGCGCCCCGAAAGGCCATCCATCCGCTAGCAGAGGCTGTTTCAAAAGGCACCATTTTTCGAATCCAGGAAGAACCATGTGCACTTGGCGGAGCAATAACTATATTACCTAACAGGTCTTGTTTCTTTGTGTCTCTAGTGATCAGTTCTGTTGGAGGAAAATCTACTATCGACCGCAATACTTCCGTCATCTTCTCTATGGCACCATGGGTATATATTTTACCCTGATCAACATTCAAATGCTTAAGAATACGCTGAGCCTTACCTAGAGAGTAGGCGAAGATAACACTTGTCTTTTCTTCCGTTTTATTGTCTGCCCACCAGCTATTGATGTCCTGCATTACCTCCTGTTGCGGCCTCCAATTGAATGCGGGCAAACCAAAGGTACATTCTGTAATAAGAGCATGACATTTTACAGGTTCCCAAGGCTGACATACACCATCATCTTGTAATTTATAATCTCCTGTAAAAACCCATACCTCCCCTTTGTACTCAACCCTTACCTGAGAAGAACCTATCACATGACCAGCAGGATGCAAGGAGAACTGAACACCATTAACTGTAAACACCTCTCCCCACTCTATACCTTTTACTGCAATATTACCCAGACGATGGCGTATGATAGGCACGTTAAAATGATGGGTTAAATAGTACTTGTGACCAAATTTTGAATGGTCAGAATGACCATGTGTTATTATACATCTATTAACGGGTTTCCAAGCATCGATGTAAAGATCTGCCTGCGGGCAGTAAATACCTCTTTCATTAAAGACTAGCAGTGGCTGATCTTTGTTCGTTTTGATGTTAAAACCTAATTTGGTATCCCCAGTCATATGATGGTATCGATAAGTTTCTATACCAACAATTGAATGGGGGCATTGTTCAACAGAAGAAAGATGTAAAAACAAGCTTGAATTGACAGGAAAAGTCCTTGTTTACTTTTGAAAATCGTGATGAAGAGCCTCAGCTGCCGATCTTCCCTCAGCAATAGCCCATACCACTAGAGATTGACCACGGCGCATATCACCAGCTACATAAACTTTATCTTGAGATGTTTTGAAATCATCGGAATGTACATTCCCTGTGTCATCGAGCTTTACCCCCAATTGATCAAGTAATCCTTTCTTTTGAGGATTTGAGAAACCTATCGCTAAAAAAACTTGATCACATATAAGCGTTCTGCGTGATTCTTCAATGGGCACCATTTGATTGTTCCCCTCAGGACCTGTAGTCCACTCTACATTAACCAATTCAACTCCTGATACATTGATTCCATCCTTTGAATAAAAACGACTAGTCAAGATAGCCCATTCACGATCACAGCCTTCCTCATGCGAGGAGGATGTCCTAAGAACCATTGGCCAATTGGGCCATAAATCAGTTAATGATCTAGTATGAGAAGGCTTGGCAAGGAGTTCTATCTGTGTAACAGAAGCCGCATTCAAACGATTTGAAGTTCCTACACAATCTGCACCTGTATCACCACCTCCTATGACAAGTACATGCTTACCTTTTACATCAATCTGTGGCAGTGTTGACTGCTCAAGTCCTGCAACCTTCCTATTATTCTGCTCTAAAAAATTCATCGCAAAATGAATTCCCTTCAAATCCCTCCCCTTTATCGGAAGATCTCGTGGTACTGTTGAGCCACCACTTAATACGACCCGATCATAGTGGTTTAGAAGATCTTTTGCACTTATATCTACGCCAACATTGACAGAAGTATGCATGCGAATACCTGAATTTTTCATCACTTTAAGCCTTCGATCTATGATATTCTTCTCTAACTTAAAGTCTGGAATACCATAACGCAGTAAGCCTCCAATACGGTCACTGCGTTCATAGACGTCAACAGAATAGCCCAGCTTATTGAGTTGATCCGAGCAGGCTAGGCCTGCTGGACCTGACCCAATGATTGCAACCTTAATTCCGTTTCGTTTAATATCTTTTACGGGCTGAACCCAGCCCTGCTCAAATGCATGTTCTATGATAGATTTTTCGACAAACTCAATTGTAACCGGATCGGCATTAATATTCAAAACACAAGATGCTTCGCATGGAGCTGGACAGATGCGACCTGTAAATTCAGGAAAGTTATTTGTCTGTGATAGTAGAGTATATGCAGACCTCCAATCTCCGCTATGCACTGCCTCGTTAAAGTCAGGTATTAAGTTACCTAGGGGACATCCATTATGGCAAAAGGGAACACCACAATCCATACATCTAGAGGCTTGTTTTTGTGGCATATCTGTACCAAAAGGCAAATCAAATTCACCGAAATGAGACAACCTCCCGCGTACAGATTCATTCTGAGGAGTTTGCCTTTGTACATCTTTAAATCCCTTAAAATGCTCCATTTGTACCTCCTATTTAGTTTGCGTAAGTCTACTTCGCTTTAGTTCGAGTATTGCTTTAAATTCTTTAGGGAATACCTTATAAAATCGCTTTTTTTCCCGCTGCCAGTTATTTAATAGCTTTGTAGCTTTCGCACTTGATGTAAGTTTAACATGCTCTTTTAATTGATTCTGAACGAAGAGGTGATCTTCTGTACCCATTGTTTCAATGAGAACCATCTCTCTATTTATACATTCCAGATTATTCATATTACCATCGTAGATATAGGCTAGTCCACCACTCATACCTGCCCCAAAATTCCTTCCTACTGGTCCTAAAATAATGACACTACCTCCAGTCATATATTCACAGCCATTGTCGCCAATTCCTTCTACAACAGCATTTGCGCCACTATTTCTGACGCAAAACCTGTCACCGGCTAAGCCACTAATAAATACATTTCCGGAGGTAGCACCATACAAACAAACATTACCTACGATGATATTTTCTTCTGATTTTAATCTATTTTTCCTGTCTGGCAATAGGGCAATCCTCGCACCACTTAGCCCCTTTCCCATATAATCATTTGCTTCACCTTCCAAAGTAAAATGAAGCCCTTGTGCCCCAAAAGCTGCAAAACTTTGACCAGCACTTCCTCTAAAGTGCATGCGAATAGTATTTACGCTCAGTCCATCTGAACCAAATCTTCTTGCTATTTCATTTGACAACATAGCACCTACCGCTCGATCTGTACTTTTGACTTCAAAGAATTTATTGATGTGGTATATCTTTGATCGATTCAATTCAGCAAATTTAATAAGTGCTTTATCTAGAACATCTTCTAAGCGATGATCTTGACCTTTACTTGCATAAAGCGTTTGGTTTGGTCCAGGATCAAACTGATGAAGCATTACTTCTAGGTTCAATTTATTAGTCTTCCAAAAATCTTCTGTATGACCAATACGCAAAAGGTCCGTACGTCCAATCAGGTCCCTAACCTTTGAAATACCTAAGCTTGCCATTATTTCCCTAAGGTCTTGAGCAAGAAAGTGGAAATAATTAACCAAATGTTCAACCTTACCAGCGAACCTTTCTCTTAAATCGGGATCTTGAGTCGCTATACCTACTGGACAAGTATTAAGGTGGCATTTACGCATTAGAATACAACCTTCTACTACCAAAGCAGCTGTTGCAATACCCCATTCATCTGCGCCCAACATAGAAGCAATTGCAAGATCTCTTCCTGTCCGGAGTTGTCCATCTGTCTGAAGCACAACTCGATCCCTCAGTTTATTCTTCAATAAAGTTTGATGTGTTTCTGATAAGCCCAACTCCCAGGGCAATCCTGCATGTCGAATGGAGCTCAAGGGAGAAGCACCTGTGCCACCATCAGCACCGCTAATCAATATATGATCAGCCATTGCTTTTGTAACTCCCGATGCTATCACCCCTACTCCGGCTTTAGAAACAAGTTTTACGCTTATTCGAGCATTCCGATTTGCATTCTTTAGATCATAGATCAGCTGAGCCAAATCTTCAATGCTGTATATATCATGATGCGGTGGAGGAGAAATCAATCCAACTCCAGGTGTACTTTTTCGCACACGTGCAATATTATCGTCTACCTTATGACCAGGAAGTTGCCCCCCCTCACCAGGCTTAGCACCTTGGGCCATTTTTATTTGTAATTCTACAGCATTAGATAAGTAATTAATTGTAACTCCAAACCTTCCCGAAGCTATTTGCTTAATAGCGGAATTCATGTTGTTTTGCTTGTCTGTTGGTTTGAACCTTGCCTCATCCTCTCCTCCTTCCCCACTATTACTTTTTCCACCTATTCGGTTCATCGCTTTTGCCAACGTGGTATGTGCTTCATAGCTTAAAGACCCAAAGGACATTGCACCTGTTGCAAAGCGCTTAAATATATCTTCAACAGGTTCAACCTGGTCGATAGAAATTGGCTTTTGTCTCCCTTCGATCGTCAAATAAGACCTTAACGTACTTGCATTTTTAGATACCTCATCGATCTCTTGGGTAAAAGCCTTGTATGTTTTATAATTATTGAGTTTTGTAGCATGTTGCAACAAATGGATTGAAGTAGGATTAAATAAATGATACTCCCCTTTGCGCTTCCACTGATGAATGCCTGCTTTGGGTAAAGCAAGATTTTGACCTGAAGTATTAAAAGCCAAGGTATGCTTCATCGTTTGCTCTCGCTGTAAATCTTCAAAATCAAGCCCACCAATTCTACTTATTGTACCCCTAAAACACTTTTCAACAACAGTATTATTCAGGCCTAGAATCTCAAAAGTTTTAGCCCCCTTGTATGAATTAACTGTAGATACTCCAAGCTTTGCCATTATCTTCAACAAACCCTTCTCAGCCGCTTTCTTGTAAGACCGTATCAACTCATGGGCTTGAATATCTTTCATCTTTCCAGCAAGACTTCTACAGCATTGATATGCCATATATGGAAAAATAGCATCTGCTCCATATGAAATAAGGGAGGCAAAATGATGGGTCTCCCAGACATCACCACCTTCTATTATCAAAGACACTTGTTTACGTTTACCCTTTCCGATCAAGGCATGATGAATACCACCTGTTGCTAAAAGAGTTGGTATGGATAAATGCTTTTCATCGAGATCAGAATCACATAAGCAGATTATGTTGAAGTATTCCGACAATTTATCTACGCTTTCTACAACTCTGTCCAGAGCTGCTTCAAGGCCTTCAGATTTAGTATATGCTAAAGAGATTCTAATAAATCGGAAGGAATCTCGGTCAAGCTTTTGAAGTTCTTCGAAGCCTTCTTCACCAAGGATTGGAGAATCCAGACGAACTACATCAGCCTCCGATTCAGTAGTTTCCAACAAGCGACCAGATCCACCTAAAAATGTTTTCAAAGACATGAAGAATTCCTCTCTGATAGAATCAATAGGAGGATTTGTAACCTGCGCAAATTGCTGCTTAAAATAATTTGAAATATGCTGTGGTTTCTTTGACAGTACAGCCAAAGGTATATCCGCTCCCATAGAACCAATAGGCTCCTTAGAATGAATAGCCATTGTATTAATGATAAGCTTTTCATCTTCATTAGAAAATCCAAAAGCTATCTTCTTCTTCCTAAGAATATCACTGGAAGCTATCATTTTATGCCCAGGAATTCGATAGGAACGATCATCAAGAAAGTGGGTACGCTTCTCGATCCAATTCTGGTAGGGATGTTCCCTACAAATATTTTCTTTTATAGCTTGATCATAAATAATCTGCTTTGTCTTAAAATCCACCAAAAGCATTTCTCCTGGCTTCAATCTTCCTTTCTTTACTATGGATGCCTCATTCAAAGGCATACAACCGGCTTCACTTGCTAGCACGATGAATCCATCACTTGTGACTGAATATCTCGAAGGCCTTAATCCATTTCTATCCAAAGCAGCTCCTGCAACATCTCCATCTGAAAAACAAATAGAGGCTGGGCCATCCCAAGGTTCCATAACCGCATCGTGATAGGTGTAAAAAGCTTTTTTATAGGCTGGCATTTCCATATCATTCTGCCAAGCTTCCGGCATCATCATCATGATTGCTTTTGGTAAACTTCTTCCGCTTTTCGCTATATACTCAGCGACTTTGTCAAAATTCCCTGAATCAGATAGATTGGAGTTACATACAGGAAAGACGGAATTACGAGTTTCGTCGAATTCCTTCAGTTGTTTCTCTCTGGCTTCCCACCAATTAAGATTACCTTTTATTGTGTTTATTTCTCCATTGTGTGATATGCATCTAAAAGGCTGTGCAAGTTTCCACTTAGGAACAGTATTTGTGCTAAACCTACTGTGTACGATTGCAAAATTACTTTCGTATTCCTTCTCCTGAAGATCTTTAAAATAGGAACGTAATTGAATTGCGGACAACTGACCTTTGTAGACAATAGTTTTGGAAGAAAAAGAGCTCGCATAGAAATCATCAACAAGACTTTTGTCTTGCGAATAGACATCATTCAAAATAATAGATCTTAATAAAAATAAATCGGTTTCTAAGTTGAGCTCTTTTTCGAAACCACTATAATCTATAAACCATTGTTCCATATCTGGTTCGGCACTTAATGCCGTAGACCCAACCATAGAATTATCGACTGGAACTGGGCGAATCATAAGAACTGATTTACCATTTTTATCCAATTGTTTTCTAATTACAGATCTACAAAACTCTTTTTTAAGAGGATCCTTAGGCATAAAAAACATACCTACACCATAAGACCCTATTTCGGGCAGTTTTATACCACTTTTAAGCGCTTGGCCTTTAAATAATTTATGTGGAATTGCCGTGAGAATTCCGGCACCGTCTCCTGAGTTCTTTTCTGCCCCATAGGCTCCCCGATGCTCCATGTTCTCTAGCATCGTCAAGCCATTTGTAATAACATAATGTGAGTGCAAGCCATTTATATTGCATAACATTCCTACCCCGCAAGAATCTGATTCAAGCTGTGGTGTATATAATCCATGTTTTTGTTTATTCAGTGTCATCCAAATTGTTATTGATAGGCAACTGCCTGATGTTCCCCAATATCCAAACCTTGGATTTCTTCTTCCTTGTTAACTCTTATACCTACAGTTACCTTGATTATATAAAACACAAAGAATGCAAAAGAGAAAGTAAACAAGCCAACAGCCCCTATACCCAATAATTGAATGCTTAATGTTCCGACACCTTCTCCGTAATTACCGAAAATAGCCACAGCAATTGTCCCCCAAATACCACATACCAGATGTACAGATGTAGCACCTACTGGATCATCAATTTTTATTTTATCAAAGAAATTAACGGACAATGGAATCAGTACCCCTGCTACAAAACCAATCAACAAAGCTGCTGATAATAAAACACCATCTGCACTTGCTGTAATACCTACAAGACCACCTAATATACCATTGAGCACCATGCCTAAGTCGAACGACTTATAGACCAATTTTGAGATTAAAAAAGAACCTATTCCACCTGCGGCTGCTGCCAAAGTAGTGGTTACAAAAACCAATGATACTAGATCTGGATCTGCGGATAAAACGGAACCTCCATTAAAACCAAACCACCCAAACCACAACAGAAATACACCAACAGATGCTAAAGGCATACTATGCCCAGGTATGGGCTTGATACCCTTTGAACCATATTTACCTGTTCGAGGCCCTAAGAGAATAGCTCCTGCTAATGCACCCCAACCACCTACTGAATGTACAAGAGTAGAACCGGCAAAATCATAAAACCCTTCAGCATCAAGCCAGCCTGCACCCCACTTCCAATAACCAGTAACAGGATAAGACAAGCTAACAAATAACAAACAAAAGAATAAAAATGGGAGTAACTTGATTCGCTCTGCTACTGCTCCGGAGACTATCGTACAACAGGTAGCAGCAAACATACCCTGAAATATAAAATCAGTGTAATAAGTATAATTACCTTCAGCATAGTCGATTGAACTTGACAAACTTTCAGGATTATTAAGACCAAAGCCTCCAAAGGCAAAAAAACCACCCTCAGCGCCCGGATACATAAGTCCAAAACCAATAAAATAATAAGACAGAATACCTAGTGATACGATCATTACATTTTTAAAGAGAATATTTACAACATTCTTTCGCTGTACAAATCCAGACTCTAAAGTTGCAAAGCCCAAATGCATGATGAAAACTAAAACAGTAGCAACCAACATCCAAGTGTTGTTAGCAACAAAACTAGCCTGTTCGGCAGCTTTAAGAGCTTCTTTTGCTATTGTTAATGATTCGTCCATGGTTCTTAAAAATTTTCTGTTGTTTATGAATTAATGGCAGCACTTCCTGTACTTCCTGTTCTAATATTTACTGTTTTTTCAATGTCGCTAACATAAATCAGGCCATCCCCTTTTTCTCCAGTCTTTGCTGCTGATTCAATTGCTTTGATCGCGGCGCCTACAAAATCCTCGCTGACTAAAATCTCTAACTTAATTCGCGCTATGTAACCCACATCATAAACTGTACCTCTGTAAGACCTGCTTTCTCCTTTTTGATGACCATAACCTTTAACCTCGTAGAAGGTTAGGAAATGAATATCGCTTTGGGCTAGGGCCTCTACAACCTCATCAAACTTGGATGCCCTTACTATCGCTTGAATCTTTTTCATATCAATTTCATTTACAATTCTAAATTAAGAGGGGATTAGGTTTTAATCTTCAAAATTTAATTAAAAAATGTTATGTCTCAAGACTAAATTCATTCCCTAAAAGACTTATATTTAAAGGAATAATAGAAAAATAAAATGTTATGCCTATATCAAAATCTGAACATGTATTTAATCTTATAAAATCACTCTCAAAAGCAGAGAAAAGGAATTTCAGGATTTATGCCAAACGGATTCAGAATAGCGAGGAATTACTTTTTCTTAGATTATTTGATCTTGTCGACAAACAAAAAAGCTTTGACGAACAGGAAATCTATGTAAACTTGGGTCTAACGGATCGGGGTCAATTCTCAAACATCAAAAGGCATCTTTATACCCAGATTATTGCAAGTCTTCGAATGCTCTTCAAAGAAAAAGGAGCGAATTACAAGGTCAGAGAATATGTTGATTACGCTTATATACTTTATGGAAAAGGCCTGTACTTACAGGCATTAAAGATCCTAAAAAAGGCCAAAGAAATGGCTAAAAAACACCATCTAATATATCTGCAACTTACTATTATTGAGTTCGAAAAAAAAATTGAAACTCGGCACATCACAAGAAGTGGAACCAACCATGCTCTTAATCTACTCGAAGAAAGTGAACGTATTCAAAAGAACGCTAATCACCTGGTAGGCTTGAGCAATCTAAGGATACAAATGCATGCAAAATATCTCCGTGATGGACATGTAAAAGACCTAGAAGAAGCTAAAGAGATTAGAGCATACTATCACGAAAAAACAGATCCTATGGACTTAGAAAACCTAGGTCTAATGGAACGGATATATTATGTACAATCTAGAGTTTGGTACAATTATATATTGCTTGATTTCGTATCGTGTATGAAGTACGCAGTAGAATGGACAGAACTACTCGATAAGCATCCTACTATGATTGAACGGGACACCGATTTATATATGCGAGGATACCATTATATCCTAACTTCAGCAAACCACACCAAAAGCCACCAAACTCACAAAGAATATCTTGAAAAGTTTGAAGCTTATCGCACAAAAAATTATAA
Source organism: Saprospiraceae bacterium (assembly GCA_029252685.1). Classification (GTDB taxonomy): domain Bacteria; phylum Bacteroidota; class Bacteroidia; order Chitinophagales; family Saprospiraceae; genus AM-2324. The sequence continues at coordinate 37,029 of JAQXAY010000149.1, forward strand.
ACGATTCAATACAAACTCTCAGATTCTTTCTTTCCTTTATGTTCATACAGGAAGGCTAAATAGCATAATTCTTAATGGCAACTTCCGTGAAGCTGAACCTGTGATTCAAAAATCAATTGTAAGAATTCGAAAATATAATTACAAATTAGACGATCATAGAATCATGGTGTTCTACTTTAAGTTTGCATGGATCTACCTAGGTGCAAACAAAACAGATAAGGCTATTATTTATCTAAACAAGATTATCAACAATGAACTAAACAAACTTAGAGAAGACATCCAAAACTATGCCCGAATCTTAATGCTAATTTGCCATTACGAATCTGGAAACATTGATATCCTTCAGTATCTGATTAATACTTACTCAGCTTACTTCCAAAGAAAGAAGGAAATCAATAATTTTCTTAAAATCTCTATGGAAATGTTTGCATCATTAAAAGCAAAAGGGCCCTTAGAGCATAGAAGTATATTAAAAGATTATTTCAAGCAAATTAGCATAAAGATTCG
>JAQXAY010000150.1 GCA_029252685.1 Saprospiraceae bacterium
TTCTAGCAAAGAAAAGATTGAATAAAAGGAAGGGTATATCTCGCGAAGACAGATTTCTTGAGTTCAGTATTAGGAGGTGCATTTGCATGAATACACGATCTAATCTGCGTTTGTATTGAATTGTTAAAAATTAGAAAAGCACTGCCTGAATAATTGAAGTCATCTAGCTCAAAATTATTTTCTACTAAATTTTTAGCTATTTCAAGTTTTAGTAGCTTGATATCCTTCTCCGAACAGGGTTTGTTCTCTTTATCCGGAAGGGCACATTTATTGGCACTACAGCAACTAACTTTATCTGCAGCGAGTACGTGGCTTTCTGAACATTCATTTACAGCTAAATGAAGGTGATAGCTTGCTTCTTTTTTGCAGTGGCAATAGACCTCATACATTAAAACACCAATCTGACTGTAGCAGATAGTCACTACGAGTATGGGTAGAAAGATATTTTTAAGCATGGTTCTCATAGTACAAATATACAAAAAAAAGAGGATAGAAATTGCAAGTTGCAATCCATCCTCTTTTTTTTATTGTGCAGCGTATTTTTCTAAGTATTTTTCTAGTTCGTCTTCATCTCCAGGGTTATAGCTACTGTGTGTGTATACTATATTTCCTTTTTTGTCGATCAATAAGGTCTGAGGTATGAAGTTGAAATTGAATGCATTTTCCATATCAGATTGTACCGCGGATAGAATAGTATATTCCCAACCTTTGGATTCTACCATTGGTCCTACCTGAGCCATATTTCTTCTAGTGTCGATGGTGATTGCTACTAGTTCTACATTATAGTTCTCTTGCCAGTCTTCATATAAATATGAAATAGCATCTAATTCATTTTGACAAGGCTTACACCATGTTGCCCAAAAACTAATTACTGTTAACTTATCATCCTCTTGTCCATAAGTATCTAGTAGATTTACTACTTTACCGTTCAATGATTTTGCAGATACATTAGGAAGTTTCTTTTGAGCGTAAGTCGAAAGAATAAAAAAGCTTAATAGTGCAGTAAGACAATATTTAAGTTTCATGCTTTTATTTTTATTTACTATAAATTTACCTACTTGGAATGCAAATATGGAAATTTAATTGCAGTCATTGTAGAATATTTAACATGATTAATAGATTATTAAGCGAAATTTTCAGAAAACTTTAACTTGTTGCCAAATTTACAGAATCGTCAGAAGAAAAATTCAAAAATTACAAATACAATGAAACGTGCGCTCATTTTTTTATTACTGATCAGTTGCTCTTTTGCAGGAACTGCCCAAGATAATGGAGGCCGACTTAGTGGAAAGCTTCATATCAATGCTAATGTTTTCCTGAGGGATTCCTTAATAGGTGCTGCAAATACACCACAATTCGATCATCAGTTTTTTGGGTCAGAATCTTGGTTGAATTTAAATTATTCGAATTGGGGATTTGATTTTGGTCTTCGGTTTGATTTCTTCCAAAATTCTAACCTTAGGAATCCAAAGGCATCTTTTAGTGGAGAAGGTGTTGGTATGTGGACAGTGCGTAAGCAGGTAGATAAGCTAGATTTTACATTAGGCTATATTTATGACCAGGTGGGATCGGGTATTATATTTAGATCTTATGAGGAGCGTGGCTTACCTATTGATAATGCTTTGTTGGGGATTAGGGGTATTTATAATTTTAATGAAGACTGGAATGTAAAAGTTTTTTCTGGCAAGCAGAAGCAATTGTTTTCGTCTTACGAATCGCTTATAACTGGGATTAATCTAGAAGGGTTTATCATTCCAAAAGAAGAGGGTATGCTAACACTTGCTCCCGGTTTTGGTTTTGTGAATAGAACTCTTGATGATAACTCTATGAATGCACTTGTTGCTTCATTAGGTGATTATGGAGATGCAGATCTTTTTGTTCCTCAGTATAACACTTACGCTTTTACTTTGTACAATACGCTTTCTTTGGGGAGTTTTAATTGGTATGTTGAAGGGGCTTATAAATCATCAGATAATATTGTTGACCTTGAGGGAGAGCGTGTGTCAAGGTTTACTGGAGATACAATTGTAGGTTCTCAGTTTGTACTTGAAGAAGGTTCTGTTTTATTCTCTAGTCTTTCTTTTTCAAAGAACGGATTTGGTATCTCTCTCGAAGGTAAGCGTACCGAAAACTTTAGTTTCCGTACTAGACCTCAGGAGAGTTTAAACAATGGATTAGTTAATTTCTTGCCTCCGATGGCTAGAACACATACTTACAGATTACTTGCTAGGTATGCACCTGCTACCCAAGATAAAGGTGAGTTGGCTTTGAAGGCTGATGTGCGTTATGCTCCGAGTAAGAAAATGTTGTTTAATGCTAGTTATTCGCATATTGTAACCTTAGATAATGCGCCACTTTACGATGAGTATTATTTTGAGTATTCTTATAAACCAAAGCGCACATTCAAGTTGACTACTGGTGTTCAAATGCAGAAATACAATCAGGAAGTATTTGAGTTCAAGCCCAATGTTCCAATTGTAGAGACAATCACACCTTTTGTTGATATTTTTTATAAGTTGAATAAAAAGCGTTCGATTCGATTTGAAGGACAGTATATGGTGACTGGAGAAAAGGATGGCGTAAAGCATGATTTTGGGGACTGGATTTACGGAGGAGTAGAGTATAACTTCTCAAATAAATTCTCCCTTTCTGTTACAGATATGTACAATGTGGCTCCTGGTAAAAATTCACCAACGGATGATTCTGGGGAGAAGTTAGCGATACATTATCCAAGGATTGATGTTTTTTATGTAACAGGACCAACTCGAATGTCTATTGGTTACGTCAAACAGGTACAAGGTATTGTATGTTCTGGTGGGGTATGTCGCTTAGAGCCAGCGTTTAGTGGAGTTCGAGCTAATTTGACAACAAGTTTTTAAAATCATAAAGAATGAAAAATAAATTTTTTATTTATCTAGTCTTATTGGTAGGTTTCAGTGCTTGCCAGGAAATTCCACCCCTTGTTGGAATAAGTGATGATACGATTGACCCTTCAGAGGATCAGCAAAAGAAAGTATTAGTTGAGGAATATACAGGCGTTCAATGTGTGAATTGTCCCGAGGGTGCGGCTATAATTAAAGGTCTTAAGCAGCAATACTCTAGTCGCTTGATTCCAATAGCAGTGCATGCCGGCGATTTTGCATTTCCAATTTCAGAATCTAATCAGATACTATTTACTGGGCAGACAAATGCATTTATGAATTTTGTAGGTGCGCCTTTATTCTACCCAGCTGCAGCAGTTAATAGGATTCAATTTGATGGTCAGACGGGTATCATAATTGGGAAAGATGATTGGCCTGCAAAAGTTGCTGAGCAATTGAATGAAGAATTGATGGTTGAGGTATACCTTACCGCTACCTATGATGTATCAGATAGATCAGCTTCAGTAACTGTAGACCTTAATCCTCTGGCTAGTTTGAATTACGATGATCTAATCCTAACCGTAGTGTTACTTGAAGATGATATTAATGAGGCTCAAGTGACTCCAAGTGGGGTAGATGTTGATTATGTTCAAGAGCATGTACTAAGAGATTTCTTTACTCCAACTAGTGGAGAGTCAATTGATCCTCTTGTAGTAGGAGCTTCGATTTCAAGAGATTACTCTTTGACTGTTTCGAATGATTTTGTAGCCGAACACTGTCAAATTGTTGCCTTCTTGAGTAGAGGAGGAGCAGATAAGGAGGTGTTTCAAGTAAATGCTGAATATCTTGTGGAGTAATTAAGTAGGAATTAGCATTGTAAAAGGGCCTTCTAAAGCAGATTTGATTTTAGAAAGCCCTTTTTTTATATTCTTTGGTTTTATTTAAGGGTAAACCATAATAAAATTATATTTTTGTCCATCTAAGATCTATTAAAATCAAGGGCTTTTTTGAGGCCTTTCGTAATAATATTTAAACATGAAAGTTTCACTGAATTGGCTGAAAAGCTATTTAGATACAGATAAAACTCCTGAAGAAATCAGTGTTATTCTGACTGATATCGGTTTAGAGGTAGAGGGAATGGAAGAAGTTGAAAGTGTTCCTGGAGGATTGAAGGGGCTTTTAATCGGTGAGGTAAAGACCTGCATTCAGCATCCTAATGCAGATAAGCTGAGTTTAACCACTGTTGATGTAGGTGCAGAAGAAGATCTTCAGATTGTTTGTGGGGCTCCAAATGTAGCTGCTGGGCAAAAAGTAGTTGTTGCGACAGTAGGTACTATGCTTTATCCATCAGATGGAGAGCCTTTCAAAATCAAGAAAGGAAAGATTCGTGGTGAAGTATCTATGGGTATGATCTGTGCAGAAGATGAGATTGGTTTGGGTAAAGGTCATGATGGAATTATGGTCCTTCCCGAGGATGTAGCACCTGGTACAGAAGCTTCGTCTTATTTTGATTTGGAATCTGATATTGTATATGAAATCGGTTTGACACCGAATAGATCTGATGCTACTTGCCATATGGGCGTTGCAAAAGACCTAGTAGCAAGTTTACAGATCAATGCAGGATATGAAAAGGCTGTAATCTTACCAGATGTTTCAGGTTTTCAAGAAGGTGCTGCAGATCCAATTAGTATTACTATAGAGCATGAGGAGGCTTGTCCACGATATGCTGGTTTAGTTATTGAAGGTTTGGAAGTTAAGGAATCTCCGGAATGGCTAAAACAACGATTGAATAGTATAGGTATTAAGTCTACTAACAATATTGTTGATATCACTAATTTTATCTTGCACGACATGGGGCAGCCGCTTCATGCCTTCGACCTAGATAAAATAAGTGGTGGAGCTATTCATGTAAAAACACTTGCAGCAGGTACAGAATTTATTGCTTTAGATGAATCAAAGATCAAGTTAAGGGCAAATGACCTTATGATTTGCGATGCCAATGATAAAGGAATGTGTATTGCTGGAGTATATGGTGGCCTTGATAGTGGTGTTTCCGATGGTACGACTCGAATATTTTTAGAAGCTGCGCATTTTGATGCTGGTTTTGTGCGGGTGAGTAGTATGAAGCATAATCTTAGGACGGATGCTGCAAAAGTGTTTGAAAAAGGATCAGATCCAAATATTGTACTATATGCATTAAAGAAAGCAGCTATGCTTATTCTGGAAGTTGCAGGTGGTACGATTAGTTCAAAAATATTTGACCACTACCCAGCGCTTGTAGAACCTAAAGAAGTAAGTCTTAAGTATTCTTATATCAATAGCTTAATTGGAACAAACATTCCTGTTGACGAGATGCATAAGATTATGGGTGCATTGGAGATGGAGATTGTAAATAGAGCAGCTGATGGATTTACGGTTAAGATACCAACAAATAAATCAGATGTAACAAGGCCTGCCGATGTCGTTGAAGAGATTTTGAGGATTTATGGATTGAATAATGTTCCTGTGCCTCAAGATTTTAAAATGGCTATTAATGTAGGTAAGAATCCTGACCCTCGAAAAGTGCAGCGAGAGGTTTCCTCGGTTTTAGTTGGGAATGGGTTTAATGAGATAATGGGTGTAAGTCTAAAGCAATCTGAGGTCTATAAATCTGTTTTACCTTATACAGATGAGCAGTTGGTTTATGTGAATAACACTTCAAATGTTACACATGACATTATGCGACCTGATATGTTGCTTTCTGGTTTGATGTCTATAGAGCACAATCAGAATAGACAAAATGCCGATCTTAAGTTCTTTGAGTTTGGTCGTTCTTATCTTAGAGAAGAAGATCAGTTTCTTGAAAAGCAGCATCTAAGTTTGTTTATGACTGGTATGCGATGGAATGAAAGCTGGTTAAACACAGAAAAGAAGAAAGTAGATGCATTTAGCCTAAAAGCTATTGTAGATTCTATTTTAGATCGATTCGGACTATCCAATCTTCAGCAGGTTCAGTTTTCTGATGAAAGATTTGCATATGCTATGCGTTATCACAGAGGGCCGCAGGTACTTGTAGAATTTGGTCAGGTATCGCCAAAAATCGCCAAATCTATGGGTATAAAGGCAGATGTTTTCTATGCTGATTTGAATTGGAAAGGGCTTATAAAAACGCTTAAAAAGCAAAAGATTCATTTTGAACAAATGTCTAAATTTCCAACAGTTCGAAGAGATTTAGCTCTTGTGGTTGAAAATGCTGTAAAATTTAGTGATATTGTACAAATAGCTAAAAGGCAAGGGAAAAAACTTTTGAAGTCCGTTAACCTTTTTGATGTCTACAGAAGTGCAGATCAATTAGGTGAAGATAAGAAGTCATATGCGGTAAGCTTCGTATTTGAAGATACCTCTAAGACACTTAAGGACAAAGAAATAACAAAGATCATGGATGCTTTGATGAAAGAATATCAATCAAAGTTATCCGCACAGATCCGAAGCTAGTTTTTTCTCTTTGCAGATTTAAAACAATATGCAAATAGATCAAAAAGCATCAGATATTTATAAAAAAGTTCTTCGACTTGGAGAGCAAAAGCAATTTCTTGAAATGCTTTGCCAAGAGTTGGAAGAGAAAAATAGTAATTTGACTGAGCGTTTGACCCAATTGGAGCAAACACTCAAGTCTTCTAATGAAAAACTGGAAGAAGCGGAGGAAAGGTATAGGAGTAAGTATGAAAACGAACCAAAGGAAAAGGCCAGACTGAAAAAGAGGCTAGAACAATATGTCAAAGAAATTGACGATTGTGTGGATTGGTTACAAAACATTTAAATGGATATTATGGATTCAGTTAAGAATAAGTTAGATGTTCAAATACTGGACAGAACGTATCCATTAGAGGTAGAGGAAAGCAATAGAAAAGCTTTTGAGGCGACAGTAAATGAATTGAACCAAAGGTTGAACCTTTTTCGTGGCAAATATTCTAATAAGGATAAGCAAGATAGTTTGGCAATCGTGGCCCTTCAGTTGGCTACGGAATTGGCAGAACTCAAAATAAAGCTTAACAATGTCGAACAGGCAGAAAGCATCCTTGATAGATTAAATGGTGCTTTAGATAATTTGGTATAGTTTCTACTCCATAGCTATTTCGTTTTTTCCCATTAAATAAATAAAAAAATCGTACAATGGAACCAACGATGATAATGGGAATCTTAGGTGGATTGGTTGCAGGTGTCGTCATTGCTTACTTTCTAGTAAGATCAATGATGTCCAAGCAAAGCAATTCAAAAATTACTGAGATCAACGCAAAATCAGATCTTATCATCCAAGAAGCAAAGTTATCTGCCGATCGTGTAATGCAAGAGGCAAATAACAAAGCGGATAAAATTCGTTCAAAGTCAGATTCGGAGAACGAGAGAATCAAACAAAGAAAAATACAGGAAGCGAAAGATAAGTTTGCTCGAATGAAGAGCCAATACGAATCTGACAAAACCAAAAACCTGATTGACCTCAAGGAAAGAGAGATGGAGGTTAAGAGTTTGGAAAAGGAGTGGAACGATAAGGAGGATAAATATCAGGAACGCCTGAAAAAACTCGACGATAAAAAAGGAGATCTAGATCAAGTTGAGGCTGAATTAAAAGCTGTTCGCGAAAATTTGGACAAACAGCTTAAGATTGTAGCAAAACGTAAAGATGAATTGGATCGTTCTCATTCAGAGCATATCAAAGCGCTAGAAACGGTTGCACGCTTGTCTGAAGAAGAGGCTAAGGAACAGTTATTAGAACAGGTTAAAGCCAAAGCTGAAACAGATGCTATGGCAATCATCAAGGATTCTGTTTCTCAAGCTAAGGCAACAGCTAATAAGGATGCTAAAAAGATTATTATTCAGACCATACAGCGTATGGGAGCAGAATATACAATAGAAAATACGGTCTCTGTATTCAATCTTGAATCGGATGATTTAAAAGGCCAGATTATTGGTCGTGAAGGGCGTAATATTCGAGCACTTGAAGCTGCTACTGGTGCAGAGATTGTAGTAGATGATACACCTGAGGCAATTGTAATTTCTTCATTTGATCCAGTTCGTAGAGAGGTAGCTAGACTATCTTTAAAGCGTTTGGTTGCGGATGGACGTATCCACCCAGCAAGAATTGAGGAAATCGTTGCTAAGACTAAAAAGCAATTAGATGAGCAGATTGTCGAAATTGGTGAGCGTACAGTGATTGATCTAGATATACATGGCCTAAATCCATATTTAGTTAAAATGGTAGGTCGTATGCGTTTTAGATCGTCTTATGGACAGAATCTACTTAAGCACTCGATTGAAACGGCTAACCTATGTGCAATTATGTCTGCTGAGTTAGGATTATCTCCTAAGCAGGCTAAGATGGCTAAGCGAGCAGGCTTGCTGCACGATATTGGTAAAGTATCAGAGGACGAGACGGAATTGAGTCATGCTATATTAGGTATGAAGCTTTGTCAAAAATACAAGGAAAGTCCTGCTGTGTGTAATGCAGTTGGTGCTCACCACGATGAAATCGAAATGAATAATATTATTTCACCTTTAGTGCAGGCATGTGATGCAATATCTGGTGCAAGGCCAGGAGCACGTCGTGAAATACTAGAGTCTTACCTGAAGCGTATTGGCGAACTAGAAGAGTTGGCAATGGGTTATGACGGCGTTCAGAAGGCATATGCAATGCAAGCTGGTCGTGAGTTACGCGTGATTGTTGAATCTGAAAAAGTAGGTGATCAGTACGCTGACGATTTAGCGTTTATGATTTCTGAAAAGATCCAGACAGAGATGCAGTATCCAGGGCAGATAAAAGTTACAGTGATTCGTGAGAAACGAGCTGTTTCATTTGCAAAATAAAAAAAGGCCCCGAATCATTGATTCGGGGCTTTTTTAATCTAAAGTCTTAAGGATGTCCAGTAGCTTTTTACTGTAAGTTTCAAATTCATCCCTTGCAGGCATTCCGAATGCGAGCATTTCATTTTCTTCTAATTGGGTGCGCAGTTTTTTGATTGAATCAGCTTCTAAACCAGCTTGTTCTAAAAGCAGAGCTGAGGATTGTATGTTTCGAATCGTACTCCCTTTACCATATTTATCACTGATATAATCGTAAGCAATATTATTGAGCATGTTAAAGCGTTCTGTATCCGATGCGGCTTCCTGATTACATAGCTTAGCGATTTCCTGATCTGCTTTCTGTAGCGCTTTACTTGTCCTTTCTCGCTGTTTATTTATTTCAGCATATTCACGTTCATAACGATCATTGAACCAAAGCCCTCCCGTAAGGCCTAATGGTAGAGCAAGAATTAGCCAAAAGCTCCAATGATATAGCCATGATTTTTTGGATTGGTCTCCAGAGAATGAATAAGACTCTAAGGATTGTATGCTGCTTTTTTTCTCCACAGACTCTTCTTGGTCGGGTAGATTGGTAAACTGCAGACCATCGCCTTGTGTGATGTTTAATTGTATACTCAATTCAGGGCTATTTATATAGTCCATTGAATCGGGGGAGAAAAAACACACATCCACAGGCACCTTGTAAGCCCCGGCCTTGAGCGGACTTATAAGGTATTCATAAACTCTGAGTGAAAGTAAGGTGCCATTTCGATATTCATTTCTGTCTTCTCCAATAACCTTTGGAGGGAAAACCTCAAAAGAATCGGTCTCCAAGTTTAAACTTGGGGCTTTTATACTTTTTAAATCACCGTTTCCTTGAATCTTAAGTCTTACTTTGAATACATCGTCTGTTGATATGTCTGTATCATCTGTTTCCCACTCGAAGCTAAAATCTCCGACTCCACCTGTAAAACTGATTGGCTCAGGAGCTGGCAATGGGAGTATTGTAATGACTCTCTCTTTAGATTGGTTCGTGTATGCTTTACCTCCGCTTCCAAAGAATCCAAATCGATCATCCTTATGAACGAGATTGTAGTTTATAGTAATCGATGGAATAGTGAGTTGTCCAGATTGATGTGGATATAGATATTTTCGGTCAATAATATATGCCGTATATCGGATACCATCGATCATAAGTTCTTCCGAATAATAAAGGCTAGAGTTTTCTATAAAAAAGCCTTCGTATTTGGGGGCTAAAGTTATTCGCTGTCCTTTCTTTTGATAAGGATAAGGTACGTATAGGCGGTATTCTAGCGGAATTACTTCCCCTGTATAGAAGGTGTCCTTCGGTATTTCAGCATTTACGAATGGTGTGCCACTTTCTTGACTTCCTTGCCTCGGCGCCAAAATACTGAATTTGCGGCCTTCTGCACGTAATCTTTTGTTGCCAACACGTATTGATGCTGGACTGATCGATGCTGATCCTGGTTTCAGCGGAACTAGAGTATAAACAAGACTATAGCTTTGGTAGGATTTACCATTTATGTTTTTGTATTCAGATCTAGAAGATGGACCGCTTACACTGAATCCTTTAAATGTTGGTGGTGCAAAATCGCCTCCTCGACCACCAGTAAGTACATAAGAGACTGTAAAGGGTTGTCCTTGTACTAAATCTCCTTTCATCGATACCGCTAGATTAAATTCTTGTGCGGTAAGACTTAGAGATATGAAAGATAGCAGAGTGATTATTATGGCCTTAACCTTTATTTTTATCATTTTTTTTTGAACGTTTAAATAAGCCTTTTTTCATTTCGGTATATTCAAAATTTGTAAGCGTTAGTGGGCTTTTTGTTTCACATCGTACTTGTTTGGTTTCTTTTTCTGTGCTATCTACAGTGAATCGAATTGCATCGATATTGATTTTATAAGATTCTTCTGTTTTTATGTTCATTTTAGGCAAGTAGTACGAGCCTTCATATAGGGGAATTACTTTAAAAATCCATTCCTGAGTCAATCCTTCATTGCTAAAGTTGACCTTGTTTGAGATTAATTTAATTTCAGCTTCATCCATAGAGGGGATTATAAAGCTCGCTTTTTCTTCATTCCACAAACGAATTTGTACGGAAAAATAATTACCTAGGGTAATAGAGTCTGAAGAAAGTTTGATTTCCATTTGTGCTTGATCTTGTGCTAGTGTGGATTGGATAAATAAATAACTAAGGGTTACTAATAAGAATTTTTGCATTACCAGTCTTTAATGATTTTTTTGTTGGATTTCTTTCCTTTCATTTTCTCTTGCATGCGTTCTTCTTCCCGTTGAATCATTTCAAGTAGTTTGTCTACTTCCTCCTTATTCAGTTTGTCTTTGTTTTCTTCAGCTTGGCCAGCTTCGTTCTGCTCTTGCTTGTTTTCCTGTTGCTGTTGCTGTTGTTGTTGTTGTTGTTGTTGGTTTTCTTCTTCCTGTTGTTCCTGTTGTTCCTGTTGTTCCTGCTGTTGCTCTTGTTGCTCCTGTTGTTCCTGTTGTTGCTCTTGTTGTTCCTGTTGTTGTTGCTGTTGAACTCTTAATTTTTTGAGTGTATTTAAGTAGTTTTCCCTTGCCTCGGAATCTCCTGGACTCAATTTAAGAGATTCCTTATAACTTTCAAGTGCAGCGGGGAGTTCACCAGCTTGGTGTAGTGCATTACCTTGGTTGAATAGGGCATCAGATTGTATTTTTTGATTGGAGCTGAGGTTACTTGCTTCTTTAAAATATTTAGCGGCCTCTTCAAATTTTCCCTGATTATATGATGCGTTGCCAAGGTTGAAAGCAGACTGAACATCATTGTCGATATCTTTTGCTTTACGATAGTTGGACTCTGCTTCTTTGTACATTTTGTTCTTGTATGCAATATCAGCATCCCTAAGCATCATATGCCTACTTTGTCCATAAGAATGAGTAGAAACTAAAAAGAGTATTAAAAGGCTGAGTATGATCCTACTTTCCATATTAATTAGTCTTTTGATAATTTATTTCTTAATAAGAACTCTATTCCAAGCATTCCTATTGCGAGGGCTAAAAAATATTGGAAATAACTATAATAATCTGTATAAATTCTTTGTTCCATCTCTGACTTTTCAAGTTCATTGAGCTTATCTGCAATTGTTTGGGCTAAGCTCCTATCTCCGGAATAAGGAAACAACTGTCCGTTTCCTTTTTTCGCTAGGTCGGACAGAAATGGCAAGTTGATTTTAGATTGCACAAAATTACCTTCTTGGTCTCGCTTGAAATCTGTTCTCCCATTTCTTTTAACAGGAATATAGGCACCTTTTTCACTGCCAAACCCAATGGTATAGATACGAGTACCATCTGCTGCAATTTGCTCGGCAGCCGTCAGTGCATCTTCATCGTGAACCTCTCCATCGCTCAGGATAAGTAAGACTCTTGATGTTTGGTTTTCTTTCATAAATGTTTGATCAGCAAGATCAATTAGCGGTTTTAATTCAGTGCCTTGAGTGCTAGCCAATTCTGGTTTTGCCGCTTGAAGGAAGGTTCTAAAAGCGGAGTAATCCGTGGTTAGCGGCATTTGAACATAGGAATTTCCGGCAAAGAAAAGCAAGCCGATTCGATTTCCTTTCAATTTTTCAACCAATTCGACTCCTAGTTTTTTTGCACGTTCTAGGCGATTGGGTGTTAGGTCTTGTGCAAGCATTGAAGTGGAGATATCTATGGCAAGCAATAAGTCAATGGATTCTCGGCGAACAGTCTCCTTTTTCGATCCGAGTTGAGGGTTTGCTAGTGCAATGACTGCAAATAATAAACTGAAAAGAATTAAGGCCTGCCGACTTCTTTTTAGGAGTTTGCTTTGAGGATTGATTTGTTCTAATAGATGTTTATAACTTCCGAGCTTTTGAAGTTTCTTCTCTAGTGCGTTTCTATTATATATGAAAAGCCCTGCGATGATTAGAATCAGCACGGCTAAGGAAAGGTATTTTATTTCTTCGAATTGAAATATCTCCATTAGTTAATACTTCTTAGTAGGCTTAGGTCCAAAATTAAAAAAAGTAAGATTATTCCAAGGCCAATCAGTAGAAAGGGTCTGAAATGATCTGATTTATGTTTTATTACAGTCACTTCCATAACTGTTTTTTCCATCTTATTGATATTGTCATAAACAGCTTGGAGTGATTCTAGGTTTGTAGCTCGGAAGTATCTACCTCCAGTAGTAGCTGCGATCTCCCTCAATAGTTTTTCATCGATTTCAACCCGGGTCATTCCCATCCTGATATTGTTGTTTCGATCAATATTTATTGGGCCTAATGCTTCTCCTTCTGTTCCTACGCCTATGGTATAGACTCGAATACCGAGTTCTTTGGCCAAACTTGCAGCAAGTTCAGGGTTGATATAACCTGCATTGTTTTTTCCATCAGTCAAAAGTATAACAACCTTACTTTTTGCCTGACTATCTTTCAATCTGTTTAATGCACTTGAAAGCCCCATGCCTATTGCTGTACCTGTGCTTTCAAACATAAACACGTTGAGATCTTGAACAAACTCTTTCAAGACTCTATGGTCGCTTGTAAGGGGACATTGCGTGAATGCATCACCTGAAAAAATACTCAAGCCAATACGGTCAAAAGACCTCTTTTCAATAAATTCAAGTGCCACTTGTTTACTTGCCTCCAGTCTGTTGGGTTCGAAATCTTTGGCTAGCATAGAAATAGATAAGTCCATTGTTAGGAATATATCGATTCCTTCTGCTTTTATCTCTTCTTCCTTTTCAATTTCCTGAGGTCTCGCTAAGGCTACAATCATCAGGGCTAGAGCGATACAGGTAAAGTAAGGTTGCAGGATCTTAAGCCATATCTTCCAATTTCTTTTTACCTGGTCCGATTCAATGCCTGGTAGTCCAAGTTCTGATCCTTGTTTCCTAGCTGTTCTTAAGTATTTGACCAATATAACTGGTACTAACAATAGTAGTATCAAAAACCAGGGGTCCTCAAACTGATAATTAGTTAAAAATAAGATGATCATGAGTCCTGATTTTTAATGTTTTCTTTGACCTGGTATAGGAATCTTATTTGATTATCTTCTTCTAGGATAATATTTCCAGTTCCAAATATTCGTTTTCCTTGGAGGAGATCCTTAGCAACAAAGAATATGCTAGTCAATAGAAATAGAGGTTGGACAAAAATAAATAAGAGCGTCCCAATCATTCCTGCATTCGTTAATCTTAGTCCAAGTTTATTGTAGTTTTTAAAGAAAGAACTCAGTCCATTTTCGTGCCAATCAAGGATAGGCTTAGGTAATTTGATGGCTGCTGCATCTACTTTTAAAAAAGGGAATTTGAAATGCCATCTACAAAGAATGGTTTCACTACTTACTATTCCGTAATGTCCAGATTCTAAGAGTAGTTTATTGAGCTTTTTTATGGCACCCAAGGAGAGGGTTCTTTGCATACCTTCCTCTATAGCTTCTTGAAGCACCTTGTCTGCTTCTTCAAGTATATATTTTTGCGCTTCATCAGCACTTGTTTGATCTATTAGTTGGCTAATAAGACTTCTATACTTACTGTGGGTTTCAGTTGGCAAAGATTGACCAGCATATTTTACGAGTTCTATCTCAGGAAGGATTTCCAGCATTTCAGTTCTAATATTATCTGGAAAATCATCTAATTTTTTCAGACTTGTCATGAAGGCTGAATTTCCTTTTTCCAAAGCTAAAATGTTGAATCGGCTGGATATATACCTTCTACTTATAAAAGACAAGCTTGTTTCAAATTCTTTTTCTTTACCCCCTTCGAGGTAGTTTTTTTGATCGAGATTTTCTAATGCCTTACGTGCAATTATATGTGCTGGTCGTTTGAGTTCTTCTGGTGAAGGATCAAGTAGATCAACAGCTTTTTTATTGGATTGGTATACGTACCAGAAAATAAAAATCAGGCCTCCTAAGAAAAGTATAATATAAATATAGCTTAAGTAGTCTTCTACTGTCGCTTGCTCTTCAATAATAGGTTTGATATCTAAAAGTTGAGTACTATCAGGAAGCTGAATATCTCCAACAAACAGATTATGAGCTTTGCTAGAAAAGCTTTGATTTCCTATGAATAACTCCAGAGCGGGGATTGTATATGCTCCGCTGTCCCAGGCAATAAGGTCCCAAGATTTTTCATAGACAGATGCATTTTTTATCCATGGTGTCTCATTAAAAAAATCAAGATTTGGGTCTGCTGTCCAAGGTTTAATTTCTATGCTACTGCTATCGTTGGTATTCACTCTTAGTGTGAATTTGTTTTGGGCTCCGATCTCTGCGGTTCGAGAAGACAACAGGGAGGACACCTGTGCTGAAAGAGTAGATCCAATAACAAGCAGCAGGATTAATACCTTATATGTTTTTTGCGATCTGTTCATATTAGGAAGCTCTTTTTTTGAAAAACTCTAAGAGTGTTTTAATGTAAGATTCTTCGGTTTGTACATCAATCCAAGATGCACCAATCTTTGTGAAGATTTGGCGTGTTTGTTCTATCCTATCTTTAAAAAGCGCCTGATATTTTTGGCTAAATGCTTTATCGTTAGTGTCGATCCACAGTTTTTTCCCCGATTCAGGATCTCGGATAGGCAGAAGTCCTACTGCAGGTATTTTTTCTTCTAGCTTATCGTAAACATGAATCCCAATTACATCATGCCTCTTCTTTGCGATCCGCAGTGGTGTCTCAAAGGATTCGGCTATAAAGTCTGAAATCAGAAAAGAGATACTTCTTTTTTTGACAAGGTTGTTGAAGTATTCCAAAGCGACTGCAATATTGGTGCCTTTATGCACAGGTTGTATGTTTAATAATTCTCGTATGATCATAAGTATATGCTGTTTCCCTTTTTTAGGGGGGATAAAGCGTTCGATCTGTGAGCTAAAAAATATCACACCTACTTTGTCATTGTTTTGAATAGCCGAAAAGGATAATACTGCTGCTAATTCTGTGATCAGAGCACGCTTATTTTGAGCACCTGAACCAAAGAAAGATGAGGCAGAGATATCGATCATCAGCATTACGGTAAGTTCGCGTTCTTCTTCAAATACCTTTACAAATGGATCATTCGTTCGTGCCGTTACATTCCAGTCAATGTTTCGGACATCATCTCCAAACTGGTAGGCTCTGACTTCACTAAAGGACATACCTTTACCTTTGAAGGCTGAATGGTATTCACCAGATAAAAGGTGTTTGCTAATACCTTTAGTCTTTATTTCTATTCGTCTGACTTTTTTTAATAATTCCTGCGCATCCATAGCTGTACTTTAAAGGACAACAATCTTATCCAGGATATTTCCAATGATACTTTCTACACTGACTTGTTGAGCTTCTGCTTCGTAGTTCAGACCTATTCTATGTCTAAGAACATCGCTTGCAATACTTCGAACATCCTCAGGTATAACAAATCCTCTTCGATTAAGAAATGCCTGTGCTTTAGCTGCTCTTGCAAGGTTTATTGAGGCCCTTGGTGAACCTCCATATTCAATGAAATGGCTGATTTCTTCCAATCCAGCTGACTTAGGGTCTCTAGTAGCAAATACCATATCGATAATATACTGCTCAATCTTTTCGTCCATAAAGATCTGATCAACAGAGTTTCGAGCTTTCAGTATTTGTTTTTGGCTGACAACTGCGGATACTTCTCCGAACTTACTGTTGCCAAGGTTTCTTCTAATGATTTCTCTTTCCTCCTCTTTGTTTGGATAGTCTATACTTACTTTCAGCATGAATCGGTCGGTCTGTGCTTCCGGAAGTGGATAAGTCCCTTCTTGTTCGATCGGGTTCTGAGTTGCGAGCACTAGGAATGGTTCTTCTAGCTTGTAGGTAGTACCTCCAATTGTAACTTGTCTTTCCTGCATCGATTCTAGCAATGCGGACTGAACTTTTGCTGGTGCACGATTAATTTCATCTGCAAGAATAAAGTTGGCAAAAACTGGACCTTTTTTGACAGAGAAATCGCCTTTTGAGGGATTATAAATCATAGTTCCTATGATATCCGCAGGCAGTAGGTCTGGTGTAAACTGAATCCTATTGAAGTCTGCATTTACTGCAGTAGATAAGGTTTTAATTGCTAGGGTCTTTGCAAGACCTGGAAGCCCCTCTAAAAGAATATGTCCCTTTGCTAGGAGACCTGTAAGAAGGCGGTCGATCATTTTAGGCTGGCCTACAATAACTTTTGCGGTTTCTTTTTTGAGGTCTTCAATAAAAGCGGAGTCTATCTGGATTTGTTGATTTAAAGCTTGTATATCAATTCCCTGCATTTTAATGCTTTTTATAATGATTTATGATATTCCGAACTTAAAGAGTCAGGATTATTGATTTTAGTTTGTTGGCAGAAAAATAATTTATTTTTTGGATTTAAACCAAAGCAATTTTATTATCCTTGCCTTTTATTATTTGTATATTCTAAAAAATGAAACAATATGAAGAAAAGTATTAGTATATATATCGTTTTTTTAATTTTTTCTCAAATGACGCTGGCTCAAATTCCTGTCCCTGGGGAAGATTTTGTTTTAGTGGTTCGGCTGGTAACAAAAATGAATAAGACGGATTATATAAATAAGCAACTTCAGCGAACAGATTTAAGTGAAAAGGATAGGACGAACTATGAGCTTACAATGAATGCTGTTTTGGAAGCGAGGGAAAGACAAGAAAAATATATTGTAAACGCATTTAATGAGGCATTTAAGGATGGGCAGGTTTATTTTGTTTATGATTATCAACTAAGAGATTGGGATAAGGTAAAGCCTCTAGAATTAAAAGGATTAGACGGATCTCCTGTTTTGTGGAAGGATGATTTGAAGCTACCATTTTTACTTTTAGCATCTGGAGATTATTTAAACAATCTGCTTACGGATCAATCACTGATTATTTTGAACAAAGAATATAATAGAGCACCTTATCCTCTTGGTATGTTTAAGTCGATCAAAGTACGCGGAGAATCTATGTTTTCGTTGAGGAAAACGGAAGATCAATGGGCGAAAAGTTTGAAATACTTGAAAGAGCATCTTTATCTCTTACTATCGAGCCCAGAACTTAGTGAAGGTCTTCAATCGAATCTTTTGTTTCCTGTTGATTTGGATTAGAAAAACTTAGGGAATCAAATAAAGGTTTTAGCTCAGACGAGTCAATAAACTCCATTGTTTCTGGTCTTTCTGGTCTTGTTATTTTAAGTGGCTTAGGTATAGTGTCTAGCCGTTTTCGCGCGTCTAAAAGCAGTATAGAATCTACAATGGCGATGGCCTTGCTGTAGAATTCTCTTCTGCACTTTTCTTCGTTATTCTTAAATAGTGTTGCACGTCTGGTCTCAATGTGCGCTTCCATTAGTAATTCCTGTTTAGCTTCACGAGCTTTATTGCGGTCTTGCCGACTGGTGCAAGCATGGAGTAGACAGATCAAGATAAATCCTACTGCTATATTGAAAAGGGATGTTTTCATTGTTGCTGTTTTTTGGATCGTTCGATCTGTTCTTTGATCTTAGTTCTTCTGAGGCTAAGGATTGAATCTACCACTGAATCAAGGTGTTTGATTTCGAATTCCAAGCAGGAGCTATCTTGTTGTTCAGTGAGTAGTTTGATCTCTTCTTTAAAGATGCTATCTGCTAATCGTCGATTAGAGAGTCGAAGTTTAGTGGCAGGTGGTTCAGAGCAGGCGAATGCTAGCAGTGATATGCCTATGATCTTTAATGTTTTCATGCGTCTTCAGAGTCGATATTAATTTCTTTACGTTTTAGTTCAAAGTTTTTTCCAAGGTATACTCTTCGGACTTGTTCATCCGCTGCAAGTTCCTCTGCCTTGCCAGCTTTGAGGATATTTCCTTCAAACATTAAATAGGCTCTATCTGTAATCGATAGTGTTTCCTGAACATTATGGTCGGTGATTAGGATACCAATATCCTTGGTTTTTAGCTTTGCCACGATGTATTGAATATCTTCTACGGCTATAGGGTCGATTCCTGCAAATGGTTCATCTAATAAAATGAAATCTGGGGAAGTAGCTAATGCTCTTGCGATCTCTGTTCTACGCCGTTCTCCTCCGGATAAACTATTACCTGCATTCTTTCTAACCTTTTCCAGTCTAAATTCAGAAATCAGCGACTCTAACTTTTCTTTTTGTTCCTCTTTGCTAAGCTTCGTCATTTCAAGAACAGCCATAATATTATCTTCTACAGAAAGCTTCCTAAACACAGACGGTTCTTGTGGGAGGTAGCCAATACCACGTTGCGCACGTTGATACATAGGCAGGCTTGTGATGTTTTCATCATCGAGATAAACATTTCCTTCATTGGGTTTTACAAATCCAACGACCATATAAAAGGTAGTTGTTTTACCTGCCCCGTTAGGACCTAGTAATCCAACTATCTCTCCTTTCTTTACTTCTATTGAAACGCCCTTTACGACCTTTCTTTTTCCATAAACTTTAACTAATCCCTCCGCTCGTATTTTCATTAGCTATATTATTTGACTATTCCCATGTTATGATGGATTCTACTTCCCAATTGGCTCTTAGCTTATCCAATTCAAAAATACGTCTTTTTTCGGCTTGTCTTTTTTCATCATAGTTTCCAGTGTCCCATTTCCCATTTTCATTCCTGTCTTCGTACAAGATAAGCTCATATTCACCGGGGAAAAGAGGTTTTATGATGTCCGTAAAGGTCGTATTGTTTTTGATACTGAATTCTTTGATTTCACTATCTCCTAACATTAGTATTGCTTGATATGTTGTTGTACTATCCAGTCCATTAACAGAGACTGCTAAGCCTGATAATTCATTTTCTTTTGCATATGCATATTTCAAAAGTAGCGTGTCCTGGCTTCTTCCGTGCAAATTGCCAATTGATCCGGGCAGTAGGATTATTCTTTTCTGCTTAAAAGTATCTGGCTCAAGTTCAATAATAATATTCCTAGGATCTATAGAGTCGCTTACTGCAACATCAATACTATCAATCATAATGGTATCTACAAAAACCTGCATCGTAAAGCTGTCTGTCGGAAATACAGGTTGCTCAAAGGATAGTATAAGATCGGTATCGGGTAGGAGTCTACTTGAAGCCATATTACTCTTGGGTTTTTTGAGTTGGTGCTTATCCATATCAAAATCCTTTGCTGAGGTTTCAAGGTAAAAGGTATCCTGTAAGTCGGGATGTTGCAAGATCAATTGGCCCGATGAGTCTGGTAGTTGGGTATACCACATCAATAATTTATCAGACTCGTATTGGTAGATAAATTCATCGAATCGATTGGCGAAAATTGATAGCTCTTCAATGTTTTGGTTGAATTGAATCTCTGCCTGACCTTTGCTTTTAAGGCTTTTTTCAACAATTTTTAGACTCGGCGTTTCTTGGAATATTTGAAGGTTTGCTGTTTCCTGAGCATTGCTGTCTGCAGATATTACTACCAAGCTATCTGCAAAACCAATAAATTCACTCTCCAGGTCGAACAGATAATTGACATTTTTATCAACAAGTGCTGCAAGTTTGAAGGTATCTGCTCTGAGGTTTCGGAGTTGGAAAATACCTTGCTTGTTAGTTCTTGCAAAATAAAATGGTTTTTCACTTCGAACAACAGAATCTTGCGTATTGGAATAGAGTAATACTAAAGCCTTTTCGACTGGCTCGTTGGTAAAGGCATCTGTAATTGTTCCTTTAAACTCTAAGGAATCAATGTAGTCTCCTGTTGAGAAAACATAACTATACTCAAAGGCATTACCTTCTGTGAAATCCTTAATGGCTTCTCCGAAGTTAATGCTGTAGGTAACATTTTCTTTTAGTGTTTCTTTTTCATTGAATTGGAAGATGAGCGTTTTGAATTTTTTAAGCTCCGTCTCAAATGGATAATCTAAAGGAGGGGTTACAATTATTTGCTCATTTGGATTGCTAAGATTTAGAAACTCGTCAAAGGTAAAGCTAAGGGCTTGTTTTTCAAACCTTATCTGTTCATTAGGACTTGATAGTAAGGTGTCCATCACTGGCGGGATCGTATCACGTTCTCCTCCAGAGGGGCTTACGATTTGCGCACAGGAACTTCCACTTAGTCCTATGGATAGATACCAAAGGATACCAACTATACCGGAAAGAATGGTGACTAATTTTTTTCGCATGCTGCAAAGGTAAAGCTTAATTTATATTTATAGAACAACAGTGTCTTTTCAGCTAAATGTTGTCTGGATTAGAAAAATTGCCTGAGCCGAATTATTTAAGCCTATTTATTAAGTGGATGATACATGAGCATTGTCTCTTTAAGGTAGGATTGGTCAATGTGGGTGTATATTTCGGTGGTCAGTATGGATTCATGTCCTAGCATCTGCTGAACAGCTCTAAGGTCTGCGCCTCCTTCGAGTAAATGGGTTGCAAAGCTGTGTCTGAATGTATGAGGAGAAACGATCTTTGTAACTCCAGCTCTGGTTGTATTATTCTTTACGATGTTGAATACCATCACTCGACTGAGCTTAGATCCTCTTCTGTTTAGGAACAGGTGATCGACAAAGTCAGGTTTTATGTCAAGGCTTTTTCTGTAGTGACTTATGTAGGTTTTTATTTGTTTGATTGCTTTTTCTCCGATGGGTACAAGTCTTTCTTTATCTCCTTTTCCTACTACTTTTAAAAAGCCTAAGTCAAAGATCATGTCTGATATTTTCAACTCAGTTAATTCACTGACACGCAGGCCTGAGGCGTATAAGGTTTCCAATATCGCTTTGTTTCTATGTCCTTGGGGTATGGAGAGGTCAACTGCATTGATGATTTTCTCGACTTCACCCACACTGAGTACTGTCGGTATCTTTTGAGGCAGTTTTGGACTTTCTATTAATTGGCCTGGATTCACATCAATTAATTTCTCGAGAAGCAGGTATTTGAAAAATGCTTTGATAGAGGACAACATCCTTGCCTGTGTGCGCTCAGAAATTCCAATATCATTCAGTGCATATATAAAATCAAGTAAGTTGTTTTGGTTGGTATTTAATGGTTTTATCGGTGGGTTTTGGTCTTTCATGAATAGGCGCACCTGGCGAATGTCTTTTTCATAGGCCAAGAGGGTGTTCTTACTCATGCCTCTTTCCAGCATGAGATAGTTTATGAATCCTTTTATTAGACTATCCCAATCCATTTGATTTAATATTGGTATAAAAGATATATTTAATTAAATTTAGGGAAATCAACTTAACTGAATATATGAAGTTCTTTCTCCCGGGCATCTTACTATTCGCTTGTTACTCTTTGTTTGCACGCTGGTATTTCGTTTGTGAAATCCAGAATCTATGTGTTGCTGAAATTGAGGATATAAGAATTAAGAACATGCAATTGACCAAAGCGGACGAAGTATTGCTTGATGCTTATGATGAATTTAAGTTTTTAGAGGCAGAGATGTCACTAAATTTGAATGAAAACAATAATTATTTTTTGGATTCGGTGATTTTATATACTTCAAAGTATCCAGCAAGTAATTTAAAGATCACAGGTTTTTATCTGGAATCGGAGCAAGATATGTGGTCTGGGATATTTGAGAATCTTGGTATTGCTAGGGCAGCTGTATTAGAATCTGCACTTGAAGATCGGGGAATTGACCTCAGTAAAGTGGTTATAGATTACGCTTTAGTTTCAGATAGTTTGATTGTAAAACCGTTTGCGCTCGAACTGACTGATAGTGTAGCTTTTCAAGAGCTTCAATTTACGTTTACGGATATGACATTTTCGGATGCTAATTTTGAATATAATTCATCAGTTTTTAAGCCCGGAGAAGCATTTAAGTTTTACGCCGATTCTTTAGTCACTTATTTTGACTTAGATTCTATGGCAAGATTAGATATTATAGGCCACACCGATAGCGTTGGTAGTGATATTTATAATGAAAATCTAGGTGCTGATCGTGCATCATCTGCAAAGGCTTATCTGACGGCATTGGGACTTGATACTAAAAAAATCAGCACAAGTTCTAAAGGAAAATCGGAACCTGTGGCACCTAATACACTTTTAGATGGTTCTGATAATGAGGAAGGTAGGCAGAGAAACCGAAGGGTTAATTTTGTTATTTTAACGCAAGAATAAAAATCTATGAATTTAGAAACATTAAAGCAATATGTGGAAGGTATTACTTCAGAGCAGAGTATCTATTTTTTAGGTTTTCTCGTTGGCGCTTTTTTAATAGGATTTGTGATCGCCTGGATGATTTGGGGGTCAAGAGCTCGGAAATTTAGGAAACTGAATACTGCAAATAGTGAAACAGAACTCATTAGCAAGGAGGAATTCAATCAGTTGAAAGAATCACTTTCTGAACGGGAGCTTTTGGTTGAAGAGATGGACAATGAGTTAAAGCAGTTTAAGAATAAGTCCAATTCGAATGTTCAGGATCAGGCTGTCATTGAGGCACTCAAGCGAGATAATAGAAGTTTAATTGGACAGATCAGTTCATTGAAGAGCACTGTCCAAGAACTGGAGCGTGATCTTCAGGAAAAAGATATTGCAGTAGCTCCTGATGCAGTAAATAAGCTCTTGGACGAACGTCTCTCAAATATTGAACAGAAGATTAGTGCACTTGGAGCTGTAGGTTCTGGAATAAAGATTCCTGTGGCTCTTAAAGTGGATCAGTCCAGTGATGTTGCATTGGAGGAGGTAGAGATAGAGGTGGAGACAGAAGCTCAGAAAGTTGTGGATTCAAAGTTGGGGACTATTATTCCCAATTCTGATTTTGATAATAGAGATGATCTCAAATTGATTAATGGAATTGGACCGTTTTTAGAGCAACAATTGAACGAGAGGGGCTTTTTTACATACGATCAAATTGCAGCATTGGACGAAGAAACTGGACGTGCATTAGCTATCGCAATTGGCTATTTGCCAGACCGTGTTGCCAAAGATGGATGGGTGAGACAAGCCAGACATTTTAGTGTTATGAAGATGGAAGATCCTAAGTCTTTAAAACGCATTGCTGAATATCCTACCGATGTTACAGATCTTCAAATCTTTAAAGGGGTTGGTAGCAAAGAAGAGGATACCTTAAAGTCTAATGGGATCCACAACTGGGAGGATGTTGCCAAAGCAGGCTTTGATGATATAAATAAACTTCTTGGGCAGTTACTTGAGAGTAAATATACATCCACCTTATCCCAACAGGCGCAGATGGCCGTAGAAGGAAAATGGGAGAAGTTGAAAGCATTTCAAGATTTCCTAAATTAAAAAATGGCGATGCTTATGCATCGCCACTTTTTAATTCTTTTCAATATATACAGAGGTAGAAGGAAAGGCGAAGTCAACATTAAGTT
>JAQXAY010000157.1 GCA_029252685.1 Saprospiraceae bacterium
TATATAGTCCTATTTAACTATAAATGCATAGATCAAGCGGTTAAAAACATGCTCCACTACTCTTATTTATATAAAAATCTAAAATAAAAACCCAGTAAACACATGGGTTCTAGTCTTTATAGAATACATTTCGACATACTTTGAAGAGGGGTAAAGAGCAAAAAAACATCGATTTTAGGGCTTTTTTCCTCCCCTACTCCCCCACTACCCAACACATATAAATTTTACATATTGAATGTAATTTATATTACAATTAACCACAAGTAAAATGTATAAACATTTGAACAACAATTGATTAATCCTAAGCTACCCTCTTTTATAACTAGCAATAACAGCTTTTATTTCTCCATAGCTAACATCCTCAGGAAGTTTGGATTTGATCAATGACAATCGTTCGTTTGGACCTACCGATTTTATGGCTTCTTCAATTTTTTGCTTTTTGGATGTTTCGACCAAATCATTTACCGAAAGTTCTCCCGTTTCAATGAATGCTATTAGATGCCCTTCGATAGTACTTAATTTTAAATTCCTTAACTCTCCAACCTCAGCTATATCATTGTATTGCTTAAATAGATCAAGACTTTCTCTTGCACTATCTGTTCTTTTTAATGTTGTATCCTGGCTCTGCTTCTTTCTCTTTGGCATTGCCTTCTCTGTAATTTTAGTTTCTAATCCGTGTTCTATGGCATATGCTTGAATGCATTCGAGGAAAGGCATTCCGTAACTCTTTAACTTGATCGCTCCAAATCCCGATATCCGGCCAAGATCATTGTATTCTAAAGGAATATATTGCGCTAATTCTTGCAGTGTTTTATCAGAAAAAATCAGATAAGGTGCTACATTATATTCTTCTGCTAATTCTTTCCTAACCGTTTTTAGGGCAGCAAACAATCCCTGGTCATAACTAATCACCTCATAAGAAACTTCTTCTTCCAATGGGCTTTTATATTTAATCAATTCTAGAGAATCTTTGCCCTTCAATAAAAGCATACTTTTGTTTGTAAGCTTCAGCAATGGAAACTTTCCAGTGTCTATCTTCAAATAGGCTTGATCCACAATATGTTGAATATAATGAGACCATTCTTTTTTGCTCAAATCCGATCCCACGCCATACGTCGGTAATTCCTTATGCCAATCTTTGATCTTAGCCGATTTAGAACCCCTCAAAAAATCAATAACATAACCTGTTCCGAATGATTCTTTCAGTCTTACTACTGCAGATAATGCTTTTTGGCCAAGCACTGTGCCATCAATCATTTCATAGTCAGTAAGGCAAACATCACAATTACCACAATTACCTTCATGTGATTCCCCAAAATATTCTAATAAATATTTTCTTCGGCAGACTACACTTTCACAATAGCGGACCATCTTGTCCAACTTTTGCAACAAGACAGCACTTTGTTCTTCATTATCTTCTATTTCAATAAAACCTTTCAGCTGCATCACATCACCTCTGCTAAAGAACAGTATGGCTTCTGAATCTAATCCATCACGGCCAGCTCTACCCGTTTCTTGATAATATCCTTCGATATTCTTGGGAAGGTCCATATGAATGACAAAGCGCACATTAGATTTGTCTATCCCCATTCCAAAAGCAATAGTTGCAACTATTATATCGACTTTATCTTTTATGAATTCATCTTGATGTTGCGACTTTATATTTTGTGGTAGTCCAGCGTGATATGCCTTGGCATTATATCCCTGCTCGATGAGATACTCAGATATGCGCTCTGTAGATTTTCGGGAAAGTGTGTAAATAATCCCAGATTCATCCTTAAACCCCTTCAACAATTGCAACAATTTTTTACGACTGTCCTGTTTAGGGTAAATGGTATACTTTATATTCGCTCGATTAAAACTAGAAACAAATTTCTTCGCCTTTGTCAATTCTAGTTTTTGTATGATATCTTCTTTAGTTCGGCCATCAGCTGTTGCCGTCAATGCGATTAATGGTTTACCTGGAAATTCCTGTTTAATACGCCCAAGTGCACTGTATTCAGGTCTAAAGTCATGACCCCATTGAGAAATACAATGCGCCTCATCTATGGCAAAGAGAGAGATTTTAGTTTTCTTCAGTAAATTCATGAAATAGCCTCCTTCTGCCAATAGCCGTTCAGGAGATAAATAGAGTAATTTTAACTCGCCTGCTTGAAGTGCATTAACGACAGCACTTTTTTCCGAATTGGTCAGAGAGGAATTGAAATAAGCTGCTTTTATTCCATTTAATCGGAGTGCATCTACTTGATCTTTCATTAAAGCAATAAGAGGAGAAATCACAATAGCCGTCCCCTCCATCATAAGAGCAGGAATCTGATAACATAATGATTTGCCGCCACCTGTAGGCATAAGAACCAAGGCATCCTTGCTATCAATTATTGTAGATATTATTTCTTCTTGCATCGGCCTGAAGGAATCATAGCCGAAATATTTCTTTAAGGTATTTAACATAGTTTACAGTCGCTTAAAACATCAAGACAATAGAACTTCCAAAAATGACTTATAATCATTTTTAATACTCGTTTTGAATACAGTTTTTGATCCAGCATCTGGAGTTTCAAATGAAGGAACTACCTTTTGGATAACAGAAGAGAATTTCAATGGAGAGGCAGTCCCTAGCACTACACCAGTGTCTCCTTCTTTCTGATATGTTTCCAGCCCAAGGTATCCAACAGCACCATGGGGATCAATTATATAACCTGTAGCGGCATGTATACGATCCATAATCTGTAGCGTTTTTTCATCCGACACAGCAATTCCATCAATTTTACCTTTTATCGCTTGCCAATCATTATCAAAAAGATCTAGGATTCTCGTAAAATTACTTGGTGCACCAACATCCATAGCATTTGAATAGGTAAGTACAGAAGGTTTAGGCTCGTAAGTCCCTGACACCAAATAATTAATGAAGGTATCGTTCCTATTTGTAGAAGCTATGAAGTTCTCTACAGGAAGTCCCAAAGCATTGGCGTATAAACCTGCAGTAAGATTGCCAAAATTACCAGAAGGAACAGAATATGTAATGTTGTTTAAGTTTTTGTTTTTCAGTGTGTTAGAAGCGATGAAATAATACAGCATTTGTGGTAAAAAGCGAGCTACATTTATTGAATTTGCTGAACTTAAGCTCATTTTTTGCTTTAATCCATTGTCTGAAAATGCTTGTTTTACAAGGGATTGGCAATCATCAAAGGTGCCCTCTACTTCATAGGCATTGATATTACCTCCTAAAGTGGTCATTTGCCTTTCTTGGTATTCAGAGACCTTACCTTTTGGAAAAAGGATATGAACCTCCACCCCATCAATATTCAAAAAACCATTAGCTACAGCAGCTCCGGTATCTCCCGAGGTTGCAACTAAGACATGTGATTTGTTCGAATCCTGTGCCTTAAAGTATCCAAGTACTCTGGACATAAAACGAGCACCCACATCTTTGAAAGCTTTAGTAGGACCATGAAATAATTCAAGACAGTATTTATCAGCTCCAATCTGAACTAAAGGAAAATCAAATGCCAAGGTTTGATCTAAAATCTCTGTCAATTTTTTCAATGGAATATCTTCACCAATAAAAAGTTGCATTACCTGAGCCGCTTCTTCAGGCCCAAACACTCCACTTTCCAGGATTTCTGTTCTTAGTTTTGGCATAAATGTCGGAACATAAAGCCCTTTATTACTGGCGAGTCCATTCAATGCTGCAGTTCTAAATCCTACAGCCTCTTTATTGTTTTTTGTACTGGTAAATATCATTTATGTCATTATGTAAGCTCCCTCTGAGTAGCTTAGTTTTTCTATAAAAGAATTACATGCAATATCATTCTCTCTTAATAATTGCTCTATTCTAGTTCTAATATCCTCCGCTTCAGTCTCATCTTTTACAAGTGAAAATACAGTAGGACCTGAACCAGAAATGCCAAAATTTAAAGCTCCATTGTCTAAAGCGATAGATTTCATTGTGTCAAAATGAGGAATAAGGCTTTTTCGATAAGGCTCTGCAACATGATCGTTTAGGCAATTAGAAAATAAGTCATAATCTTCTTCGTAAAGTGCTTTTACGAAAGCTGCCATATTAGCAACCTGTTTGGTAAGATCAGACATTCCTATTTTTTCAGGAAGTAATTTCCTAGAAGCTTCTGTTTTTACAACAACATCCGGAAACACTGTAACCGCATATAAGCCCTCTGGCACCGGTAAGGCCAAAATATCAAGGGGATCATAGGAACGCACCATGACCAAGCCACCAAATAAAGATGGAGCCACATTGTCTGCATGCTTCGCTCCACATGCTACAAGTTCACCTTCTAAAGCAAAATCAATAAGATCCTCTTTTTCTAAGGGATTTCCTAAAAGTTCATTGTAAGCTACAGCTGCGCCGACAGAACTTGCTGAACTTGAGCCTAAGCCGCTACCAGGTTTAAAACCTTTATGTATGATTATATTACATCCAACACTAGAATCTAGTGTTTCTTGCATTTTTTGAATAACGATTCCACAACAATTTTTGTCAGTATCCAAGGATAAATTATCAGCACCGTTAATTTGAGTGATCACAATAGAAGAATCCTCCCGCTGAGTAAGTTCAACTATGTCCCCCAGGCTAGTTAAAGCCATACCCAGAATATCAAAACCTACAGAAAGATTAGAGTAAGATGCTGGTGCGAATGCTTTTACGCTTTTCATTCAATTATTTATTTACAATAAGCATTAAATCAGAAAAGACCCCACTTGCAGTTACCTCTGCTCCTGCCCCTGCTCCTTTGACAATCAATGGTTGTTCTGGGTAGCGATGCGTCTTGATGGAAAATATATTATCCTTTCCGTCTAAGTTATAAAAAGGATGACTAATATCAACAGATTTTAAGCCAAAGCTAGCTTTTCCATTCACAAACTTTGCCACAACCTTCAGGCGCTCTCCTTTTGCTTGTGCCTCCTCATAAATTGATTTAAAATGGGCATCATTATCCTCAAGGGCTTTGAACAAGTCTTCTGTACCCTCTGCCTGTAGACATTCATCAGGTAAAAAGCCTTCATTTACAACATCTTCAAAGTTTATTTCCAAGCCACTTTCTCTAGCTAAAATAAGGATTTTACGAATAGCATCTACCCCACTTAAATCTATCAATGGATTGGGCTCTGTATAGCCTAATTCCTTTGCTTCAGCAACGACCTCAGCAAAAGTAGCAGATCCATCATAAGTATTAAAAATAAAGTTCAGACTACCCGACAATACCGCCTCTACAGATGTGATTTGATCACCACTTAGAACTAAATCTTGAATTGTTTTTATAACAGGTAAAGCAGCACCTACACAAGTTTCATATTTAAACTCAAGAACATTCTCTTTTGCCAGTCTTTTGAGATTTGAATATCGACTATAATCAGAGCTACAAGCTATTTTATTACAAGTTGCAATACTTGCACCCGCATTTAAGATTGACTCATAATGATCGCTGACCACTTGGGAAGCTGTGTTATCTATAAATATTGAATTCCTAAGATTTTCAGATTTAATCTTTTGTACAATTTCAGATAGATCTTTGTATTCAACTGCATGCTCTTCAAATTCTGATTCAAAGGCAGAAATTTTAAGATTTTCTGAAGAAAGGTGTCTTTTACTGTTGAAAAGTGAGACTATTTTTAACTCAACATTGTATTGTTGCTTTAAGAAATATGCCTGCTTCTCTAACATTTTCAAAAAAGATCCTCCGACATTACCCTTTCCAGCGATGTACAAGTGTATTTTCTTCGTATTTTCTGTAAAGAAAGCTTCATGAAGGACATTGATAGCCTTATGTTCATTGCTTTTATTTACAACTACAGAAATATTTCTTTCAGATGCTCCCTGAGCAATAGCTTTTATATTTATCCCATTCGCACCTAAGACGCTAAATACCTTGCCACTTAGGCCTAACCTATTTATCATCTTATCGCCAATTAAAGCAATTATTGAAAAGTCTTTGTCGATTTCAACGTCATTTAACAAGCCCCTCTTAATTTCATAGGAAAACTCTTGATTTAAACTTGCTCTTGCGATGCTTAATTGTTGTTGATTAATACCTACACAAATACTGTGTTCAGAGCAACATTGAGTAATAAGAATCACGTTAATAGATTCACGTTCTAGGGATTCAAAAACTCTTTTTGCATATCCACTTTGATTTGCCATGCCTATTCCTGAAATATTTAAAAGTCCTACATCACTTAGTGCTGTAACTCCTTTGATCGGATTATCGTCAAGCGATGCAGTAGGATCAATTCGAGTTCCTTCTTTTTCAGGTGCAAAGGTATTTTTGAGTTCCAAAGGTATATTTGAAGCAATAAGAGGTCGTATTGTGGGAGGATAAAGAACCTTAGCACCGAAATAAGACAATTCAAATGCTTCTTCATAAGAGAGGCTTCGAATCATTTTAGCTTCTTTTACTATCCTAGGATTTGCACTCAGCATACCATCTACATCAGACCATATCTCTAAGCGCTTGGCATTAAGAGCTCCAGCATATATTGCGGCTGAATAATCTGAGCCTCCTCTTCCTAAGGTGACAGGCTTTGCTTCATGATTACTAGCAATAAAGCCAGCAGCTATATAATTGGTTTTTTCTTTGATGGTAGCATTTATTTTGCTGTAGGTCAGCTTTTCGTCTAATGATGCGACTAGATAAGTGCCATTAGCTACTATCAATTCCTCACTATCAAGATGCTTGAAGTTAAGGTTCAGAGTCTCAAAATAACTATGTATTATCTTAGATGATAATTTCTCTCCAGAACCCATGACAAGTGCTTCTATACGCTCCGTACATTCACCCAATGCATTTATACCCAAACAGATTTTTTCTATTTGATGAAAAATAGCTTCTATATAATTACTCAGTTCTGTACTGCCACAATCTAGTTCCTCAGCTAAGTCAAGATGTCTTTGTTTAAGGCTTAAGATCTCAGCCTTTGGCATAGCCTCAACGCTCGAATGAACGAATCCTTTTAATTCGTCTGTTACACCTTTTAGTGCAGAAACCACAACCAACTTTTGTTCGCGCTTATTTGAGATAATAGATGCAACATGTTTAATTCGCTCTGCATTTGCAACACTGCTTCCTCCAAACTTTAATACGATCATAATTAATAAATACTTATAGATTTAAAGATTAAAATAAGTTAATTGGGGTATTTAAGTTTGGTTAATTCGGCCTAGGTAATCCAAATGCTAAATATTTTGAATAAAATAAGGCATTCAAAGCTTGTTTTAATATACTATATTTGCATTTTTAGAAGAAATAAATGCGGGTAATATGAGGTTTGAGGATTATAATATACGAACAGAGCTAAAACGTGGGATTGCAAAGATGGGTTTAGTTAAGCCTACCGATATTCAATTTAAAGCTATTCCTAATATATTAAATGGCGAAGATGTACTTGCAATTGCACAAACGAGAAGAGGTAAAACAGCTGCTTTTGCTATTCCTTTAATCAGTATGTTGAGTCGCAAAATAAGAAGAGAAAGAGGTGATGGTGTCCGAGCCATTGTTATGGCTCCAACCCATGAACTTGCGCTTCAAATAACTGAAGTTATTAATAAAATTGCTCGCTACACTTCTGTTTCGTGCTTATGTTTGCACGGAGGTGTTGAGCAAGACCCTCAAATTGAGCAACTACAGAAAGGTGTAGAGATTTTAGTTTGTACTCCAGGAAGATTATTCGATTTAAATCATCAAGGCTTTATCAATTTAAAGCGATGTGAAATATTAATTCTTGATGAAGCCGATCATATGCTAGATCGTGGATTTAAGAAGGACATAGAGGATCTTATTCGATTTTTACCACAAAAAAGACAAACGTTATTCTTTTCAGCAACTATAAACCCTGAAATTAAAAACTTAGCCTACTCTCTGGTAAGTAACCCTATTCGAATTCAGATATCACCAAAAGATCCTATTTCAAAGAATGTAGATCATGCAGTTTGCTATATTGAGATGGATGATAAACGGTTTTTTTTAGAGCGTTTTTATAAAGAGCACAAGGATAAAAAGATATTGACCTTTGTTCGAACTAAAGTCCGAGCAGAACGGGTAGTAAAAGCTATGGAAAGGGCTGAGATAAAATCCGTATCACTTCATGGTGATAAGGATCAAAAAAGCAGAACGGAAGCTCTAAATAGCTTCAAGACAGGTGCGATAAATCTGCTCATTGCTACTGATGTAAGTGCTAGAGGTATAGATATTGAGGGCGTAGATTTTGTTATCAACTATGACCTACCAGATCAAGCTGAGAACTATGTACATAGGATTGGTCGTACTGGCCGAGGAAGAGCAAGAGGTCAAGCTATTTCTTTTTGTAGTGAACATGAAAGGGAGTTACTAAAGCTTATTGAAGAATATATTTATCAGCCCGTAAGGGAACTATCGCTCGAGAAAGCGGAGTATTTAGAAACTATAGATCTTGCAGTAGGAAATAGTAAAAGATTAGATGACCTGCTGGGAGAGATTGAAAATTTAGAAGAATTCAGAAGGAAGAAAAAGAAATCAAGAAAATAATTCTATTTTTAAAGAAAGTTAACAATTACTGATTATGCGTTTATTGCCAATATTATTTTTCGCTTTATTAATTATAGGTTGTGAATCAACTGTAGATCTTTCAGAACTTGTTTATCAGAATGGTAAATATCTTTTAAAAGGTACTGAAACTGTTTTTTCAGGGTCTGTAACTGGCCTTGAATCTGGTTCCATCGAGGATGGTATCAAACAAGGTATCTGGGTGGAAAACAATATGCTTGGAAATAAGTTAGCCGAGGGTTCTTATACCGATGGCTACAAAACTGGTCCATGGAAATTATTCCATGAAGAATCTGGACAATTGTGGAAACAAGGAGCCTATGATGCCAAAGGATTAAAAACTGGTGAATGGTCAACTTTCGGCAAGGACGGAATCTTGTGGGAAAAAGGCAATTATGCTGTTGACAGACAACAGGGAGCATGGGAATACTATCACTTGAATGGCAATGTTAGATCCCGTGGAATTATGACAGATGGAAAGAGAGATGGAGAGTGGATAAAATACGATGAAGAAGGTCTTGAATCTGCTAGAAAAGTATGGAACAAAGGAAATCCAGTTGAATAACTGGATTCGATAAAATTCATATAATATGAAACTTCAAAACTTACTTTTTTCCATTGCAATATGTTTATTTGCTGCAATGGTTGTCAGCTCGTGTTCAGATAAAACTAGTGAACAAGCTGATGAAACTGCTGTTGAGGAAACTTACGCCTATACAGCAGCACATATTTGCCCGATGCATTGTGAAGGCAGTGGCTCAGATACGCCCGGTAAATGCCCAAGCTGTAAAATGGATTATGTGGAAAATGAAAAAAAATCTTCAGAAGGTCATGAACACGAGGGTCATGACCATGGTCATGATCATGAAAGCCATGATCACGAAGGTCACAATCACTAATAAAAAAGCCTCTGAATTTCAGAGGCTTTTTT
>JAQXAY010000160.1 GCA_029252685.1 Saprospiraceae bacterium
AAATAAATTTATTTAAATTTTTTTTTGGAAAGAAAAAAATACTACCTTTGATTTGCAAGATAGATAATTACCTTAATATAGTGATTTACACATCTATTAATCTAATCTATCTTTGAATAAGAAATACAGTATATTTTATATATGTAGATTGTTTTCATTTGGTTTTTTGGGGTTATTACAGGGTGCTACTTTAGTAGACGCCCTGTTTTTTTATTACGCTTTCCTATAAATACTTATCTAATATCTAGATTTTGTATCTTCGGACATCATAAAAGAATTTTCTAAATGGATAAGAATAAAGTTCTCATTACCTCTGCACTTCCCTATGCAAATGGTGCCTTACACTTAGGGCATTTAGCTGGTGCCTATCTTCCAGGTGACATATATGCACGTTTTCAAAGAAGTATGGGTAAAGAGGTTTTGTTTGTTTGTGGATCAGACGAGCATGGCGCAGCTATAACTATGCGTGCCAAAAAAGAAGGAAAAACACCAAATGATATAATTGACAAATACCATAATCTTAATAAGCAAACCTTTCTAGATTTGGGCATCTCATTTGACTTCTATCACAGAACAAGTGAGCAGATCCACCATGAAACAGCACAGGATTTTTTCAAAACTCTCCTTGAAAAAGGAGATGAGTTTATTGAGAAAACTGGAGAACAATACTATGACGAATCGTACAATGCTTTTCTAGCAGATAGATATATCAAAGGAACCTGCCCGAAATGCCAATATGAAGAAGCCTATGGAGATCAATGTGAAAACTGTGGTTCCACACTTTCTCCAACAGAACTTATTGATCCCGTTTCAACATTAAGCGGAGACAAACCTGTTCTACGAGAAACTAGCCATTGGTATTTCCGTCTAGACAAACATGAAGACTGGCTGCGAACTTGGATAGACAAAGGTGAGTTAGACGGAAAAAAACATCACAACCCTAAATTGTGGAGAAACCACGTAACTGGACAATGCATGTCCTGGTTAGATGGTGGACTACAACCCAGAGCAATCACAAGAGATCTAGACTGGGGAATAGCTGTGCCGCATGAAAACGGTGCAGGAAAGGTTCTATACGTTTGGTTTGATGCACCTATTGGATATATATCTGCCACTAAGCAGTGGGCCAAGGAAAACAATAAAAACTGGGAAGATTACTGGAAAGCTGATGATGCTGAACTGGTGCACTTTATCGGAAAAGAGAATATTGTATTTCACTGTATCGTGTTTCCATCAATGTTAAAAGCCCATGGAGGTTATAACCTTCCTGTAAATGTTCCTGCAAATCAGTTTCTAAACTTTGAAGGCAAAAAGTTTTCAAAATCTAGAGGCTGGGGTATAGAACAACATGAATACTTGGAGACATTCAAAGACTTCCCTAACAAAGAAGATGCACTTCGATATGCACTGTTAAGAAACATGCCTGAGAATAAAGATGCAGATTTCAAGTGGGATGACTTTGTAGATTATCACGATAAGGAATTAGCAGATAACTTAGGTAATTTCATGAATCGAGCAATAGTATTGACCAATAAATACTATGGAGGTGAAGTTCCAACACCAAGTTCCACGTCTAACGAGGTACTTGATAAAGCCAATGACTTAGTTAAAAAAATCATTCTTGAACTCGAAAACTATAATTTCAAATTTGCCATTCAGGCCTTCATGGAATTATCCTCTCATGGTAATACCTATCTCCAAGATGTCTCACCATGGAAATTATTTAAAGCAGAACCTGACTCGCAAGTGATCAAGGATTGTATTTATAATTGCCTGCAGATTACGGCTCAGTTAGGAATCATTAGTGAGCTCTTCATTCCTTTTACTTCAAAGAAGATTAGGACTATGCTCAAGCTTCAAAAAGAAGGACCCAATGCGTTACAACAATTACTTGAAAAAATAGAGCAGAAAGAGGCAATCCTATACGCTGGTCATAAGATCGGTGAAGCTGAACTACTTTTTGCAAAGATCCACGATAGAAAGGATCATTCTAGATTGGAAATTATTGAAGCACAAAAAGAAAAACTCGAAGTAATAATGGAAGCTGAAAAAGAGACAGAGTATCCGGAAGCCAAACCAAGTATTTCTTTTGATGACTTCACTAAGCTAGATATCCGAACAGCAAAAATAATTGAAGCTGAAAAGATAAAAAAAGCAAAAAAACTGCTCAAGCTAACTGTAGATTTAGGCTTTGAGAAACGAACAGTTGTTTCAGGTATTGCTGAATACTACGAACCGGAACAAGTTATCGGAAAAGAAGTAGCTCTTTTGATAAATCTTGAGCCGAGAAAAATAAGAGGTGTAGAATCTCAAGGAATGATCCTTATGGCAGAAGATGCAAAGGGCACGCTGAGTTTTGTATCTCCAGACAAAGACTGGCCATCTGGTTTCAGTATTGCATAAAAAAAAGCCATGGAAAAATTCCATGGCTTTTTTATTAACGCATTTTTGGACGGCGACGTTTACCACCTCCTCCAGGTTGGCGCATTTGACTTTTATTTGCTCCCATAGCCTGTCCTCTAGATTGACTATACATCTTCATGTCACGCTCTACCTGACGTATCTGTTCTGCAAGAGATTCATCAGTAACATTGTATTTTTTAAGGTTTCGCAAGTGATTCTTCACTTGTGTCATATTATTACGCTGCGCAGAAATACTCAACATTTGCATTTCAAGCATAGCACGCTCATTATCTGATGGCATTTTGATTTCTTGAGCACCTTTCAGGTACTTTTCTGCACCTTGCTTATCCCCTCTTTGCTGTGCAATTGTCCCCTTCAACATATAGAAATATGCTCTATTGGCAGAGAACAATAGCCTTGGAAAAAAAGTTAAATTAAGACGTGTTTCACATCCCTCAATATCTTGAACTTGCATGAATTCAGCTGCTGATTGAACAGTACCAAGTAAGAAATAACTTACAAGAGCAACTAAACCTATTAGGATAAATGGAAACCCATACCAAAAGCCCCATATAAAACTTAATGCTGTGCCTCCTAATAATCCGACAACAATAGCGACGAATTTCAAGTAAATATTAATCTTAAACATGTTCTTTTTTTTATAAAAATAGTAAAGAAATCAGTAATTCTCCAAGTCTCAGCTATCTTGAATGAATTGCTTTTTCTAATTTTTCTAATTCACTTTTGACTCTCAAATCTTTAACAACAACAGATTGAGTGTATTTAAAGAATACTTTTGCCTTAGCCACTTGACCTTTACTCAAAAACAAGTAAGCAAGATTTATCCAAGCCATTACCTTATCTCTATCTCTCAATCCACCTGTTTCAGTACTCTGCTTTAAGTATTCTTCAGATAATATATAATCTCCGTTTTTAGAACAAAGAATTGATCTTGAAAGATAATAATAAGATCTGTGCATTTTAAACAAAAGCCCAGGTGAAAAGGTCGAATCTAATAGACGCTCAGCCTTATCGAATTTTCGCAGACCAAGATTCTTATATGCAGCAATCACTTCTCCAAAAAAGAAATGAGCAACAAGAACAATCAATGAAGCTATAAAAAGGTAAGCAGACCCCTCCACTTCTCCTAGAGCAACCAGAATAATAGAAATGATTAATAGCAAGAACGCCATGACTACTTTTGTAGACCTTAAATAATTCATCTTATAAATTGACTACTGTTGATAAGGATGCGATTATTTCGTGTCGCAATATAGGTACATGTGGGGAATATTGGACGCATGACTTGCTCAATATATAAATCCACACGATTTTTTTGTTCCGCAGTCATCGCCATATGATTAAACATAAGCATCCCTTGCTTATCTAATAGCCGAACTATCTGTGTTAAAAATTCAGCCTCAAGAAAAGGCTCAGGTATTTTATCATCAACAAAAATGTCAATCACAATAAGATCAAAAACATCTGAGCATATTGATACAAAAATTTCAGCATCTGCAGCAAAACATTGAATAGGAGCACTAAGTGTTGATAGTCTATACTTTTCTGCCAAATAGATTACTTCCTCATCAAGCTCTACAGCAGTATAGTGCGGCTTAAGATCGTATTTAGTCTCCAAGATATAAGGTATGCTGCCAAGCCCAAGTCCTAGAATCAAAGCAGATTTTGGCTTAAAATCATCAAAGTTCGTTTGCTCAAATGCGGTTGTGAAATTATCATAAAGGTCATCAAAACTGTAGACAGCATTATCTGTACTCAGTTGATACCTACCATTGACTAGACTGACATGCAAACTTGGATTCAGACTCCCCTCAACACTTTCTAAATGTTGTTCGACCAGATAACTAAGCCATCTCTTCCACCTGGGAATCTTAATCATTTTCTTTGCTTAGTTCAGGTTTTTTGGGCTCCCAAGTTCTAAATTCAGCGTCGTCTTCGAATACTCTTGCAAGGATTGCTTTATCTCCATCATTAAGCATAATCCCTCTTCGCTCCATCACTACAGCAGCAGTTTCAAAGGCTTTGTTAAGTGTAAATGTCTTCATCCCAGATGCTCCTCCCCAAGAGAAAGATGGAATGAAATTCCTTGGAAAGTTTGACCCAAACACATTCGCACCAATACCTATTACAGTACCTGTATTGAACATTGTATTGATACCACACTTAGAGTGATCGCCCATTATTAGCCCACAGAATTGCAGGTCAGTTGACTTAAATCTTCTATCCTCATAGGACCAAAGTTTCACTTTGGCATAGTTATTCTTCAAGTTGGAAATATTTGTGTCCGCCCCTATGTTACACCACTCTCCAACAACTGAGTTCCCAATGAAACCATCATGCCCTTTATTGGAGTAAGCTTGGAATACAGTATTACTAACCTCACCTCCTACTTTACAATGAGGTCCAACAGTGGTTCCTGTATAGATCTTTGAACCCATTTTTATCGTTCCCGATTCGCAAAGTGCAAATGAACCACGGATCATTGAACCTTCCATAATGGTAGCATTCTTACCGATATAAATCGGCCCATCTAAAGCATTTAGAATAGTACATTCTACAGAAGAACCTTCTTCTAAGAATACTGGATGAGATCCTAACACGGTATTTGTCGAGCTGATTGGTTCAGATTTTCGACCCTCTGTTAATAAAGCATAATCAAGCCCTATCTGTTCATGATTCTTTGTAAAAATATCATGCGGACGCTCTAGTATATTTATTATACCTGAATACTCTATACCCATCAAGTCATTTACGTCATCCGTATCTACCAACTCTTCAAACTGGTGTTTATCAAGGCGTGCCGCAATAAGATTGTCACCGGTAATAAGTGCCTCACCAAAACTTAAAAGATCAATAGCAGTAATTAATTCTTCATCGGGAAGAATTGCACCATTAATCACAATATTATCTTCAGAAATTTGAATTGGATATTTATCACTAAGGTAATCTTGAGTAATAAATGCTGCATGGGTTTCTAATCTACGCTCCCATTTTTCCCTAATTGTAAGTATTCCAACACGTAATTCACATACGGGCTTAAGAAATGTAAGGGGCAACAAACCGTCCCTGGAGAGACTATCAATGAGAATAATATTTTTCATAAATCATTTCAGGTTAAGACAAGCTTCCAAGAAAGGAAACCAGACTCCAAAAAAAAAGTTCCAATGACCGATAAGGTTTTTGGAACTTTTAATAAAAAGAAAAAAGAGGAAAATGAATCCTAATCTTCTTTTTTGGTTGCAAATTTTGCAAATTTCTTGTTGAATTTATCAATACGACCTGCCGTATCAACGAACTTCATCTTACCTGTAAAGAACGGGTGAGATGCGCTGGAAATTTCTAATTTTATTAAAGGATACTCATTTCCGTCTTCCCATTCAACTGTATCCTTTGTATTCGCACATGATTTTGACATAAATGATATGTCATTTGAAAGATCTTTAAAGATCACTGTACGATATTCCTTTGGGTGTATGCCTTTTTTCATCGCTATATTACTTTTCTGATTCGGACTGCAAATATAATTAGTTTTCTCTTAATAAAAAACCTTTCTTGAAAAATTGTTTTAATGTTTTTGCATTTAGAACTTATTATTTTTCAGTATATTAATCGAGACTTAAAATTACGAAACAATATGCTAACTGGGGATTATATAATAATTGGTGGGGGAACGGCTGCATGCGTTCTTGCAAACAGACTTTCTAAGAATCCTGCCAATGAAATAATCCTGTTAGAAAGTGGAGGGAAACCGGATCATGCAAAACTATCAATCCCTGCATCCTTTTACCAAATGTTTAAGTCTAGATACGATTGGAATTTCCATACCGTTCCCCAAAAGCAAGTCAATAATAGAAAAATGTATCAGCCTAGAGGTAAGATGCTCGGCGGCTGTTCACAGCTCAATGCGATGATATATATTCGTGGCGCTGCAAAAGACTATGACGAATGGGCAGCAATGGGCAACCATTTATGGTCATATAAAAAGGTTCTACCCTACTTCAAAAAGGGAAAAAACAATTTCTCAATAGACAGTCAATACCACACAAAAAGCGGCGAGCAAAATATCAGTAATCACAGAGTAATCGGACATCTCACCAATGAATTCATAGCCTCTGCGCAAGCAAATGGTTTCAAGCATAATCCTGACTTCAACGGTAAAGACCAAGCCGGAGTGGGAACCTATCAGTTATTTCAAAAAGGAGGAAAGCGAGAGAGTGTTTATGACTCCTTTCTAAAACCTATCCAAAAAAGAAAAAATCTACGGATAATCACTGGTGCAACTGTCAAAAAGATTTTATTCGAAGACAACAAAGCTGA
Source organism: Saprospiraceae bacterium (assembly GCA_029252685.1). Classification (GTDB taxonomy): domain Bacteria; phylum Bacteroidota; class Bacteroidia; order Chitinophagales; family Saprospiraceae; genus AM-2324. Next base: position 6,742 of record JAQXAY010000160.1, read on the forward strand.
GTTCGTTGAATATTATGAAAATGGGAAAAAAAAGAAAGCAAAAGCGAGGCGAGAAGTCATATTGTGCGCTGGCACATTTGGAAGTCCTCAAATTCTTATGCGTTCTGGAATTGGAGATGTAAACGAACTTAAAGAACATGGAATAATTCCTAGAATGGCTATTAGCGAGGTTGGTAAAAACCTACAAGATCATTTAGCCTTTGGAATCAATGTAGAAACACATGAAAGACACAGTTATGATGGCAATGACAAACTTCCTAAACTCATAAAACCCTTACTCCAATATTTATTATTTAAACGAGGGCCACTCACATCTAACATTGCAGAAGGTGGTGCATTTTTTAAAACAGATAAAAGTCTTCCTGCTGCTGACTTCCAAATCCTGTTTGCACCTGCTACATTCATCAAACATGGCTTTTTAGACTTAGGTAATCATAAGGGATTTACAATGGGTGCTTGTCATTTACAACCTGAAAGCCGAGGTACCGTAAAATTGAAAAACAAATCGCTAAGGGCAGCACCACTAATTGACCCGAATTACATGAGTGCTGAAGGAGATCGAGAAGCACTGGTAAAAGGTTATAAAGCTATTCAGAAAATACTCTATTCAAATCCATTGATCAAGTATATCAAAAAAGAAAAATTCCCTTCAAAAAAACTAGAATCCTCTGATGAAATACTAGATTTTCTAAAAACCTACATACAAACACTTTATCATCCAGTTGGTACATGTAGGATGGGACTAGACCTTGAATCAGTAGTGGATCAGCGATTAAAAGTTAGAGGAGTTGTTGGACTGCGAGTTGTAGATGCCTCCGTGATGCCTAAGATTATAAGAGGAAACACGCAGGCCCCAGTAATGATGATTGCAGAAAGGGCAGCTGAATTTATATTAAAAGACAGACTTACCCTTTCCACAAGGATGGTTTACTAGATGGATTCCGATTGCATCTCTACGAGTTTGATATTCTTCGATTTTTTCAAGGATAAATAACCAAGACCAGATAGGAGGCAAAGAAAAGCCAATAAATACCAGAGGGTTGTGAATCCAAACCTCTCAGCAACACCCATACCTATCGCAGGCGAAGCAATATGCGCCACTGAATAAACCATCGTAAACCAAGACATATATCTACCAGACCTTGCTTTTGGCGCCCAATTAATAGCCCAGGTATTTGAAAATGGCATAAATAATATCTCTCCAAACGTTACAAAAAGAGTAGAGATCAAGAGGACTCCTATCCAGCCAATAAAGTTGAATACCAAAAATGAAATACCTATCATGAACACCCCAATTGCTATTATATTCAAGGGTCTATATTTTTTTGCATTTGATAAATGAGCTACTAAAGGCATCTCATAAATCACTATTATCAAACCGTTCAAACCCATCAACAAACCAACTTGATGTTCCTTGAGTGCCCATACTTCTTTGAGATAAACTGGGAACACAGAAAATAAATGCATAAACACAATTGCTGTAACCAGTGTCCAAAATAAAAAGGCAAGGTAAGTCCTATCTTTAGATGGCCTTCTGTCATCTCCAATAACTGAAGCAAGATCGTCGTCCTTATCTTTAACTGGGACCTTTTTAGGGGATAAAATAAACAAGAAGAAAATAGCAGCAGCAATACAGGTTGTACCATCTACTATAAAAAGCCCCCCATACCCTACTCCTTGGGCAATCAAACCACCTATAAATGGACCAAAAGCAAATCCTAGGTTTATAGATAATCGCAGCAAAGAAATAGACATAAGCCTATTCTCTGGTTTACTGTAAGCACCTATGGCTACTTGAGCAGCAGGTCTAAAACTTTCACTGATAACACTTAAACAGAAAATCTGAATAGCTACCTCATTGAACGTATCCGCCCATAGCAGACTATAAAAACCAAAGCCTGACAGAAAGAGCGATACAAACATGACTTTAAAATAACCTACACGATCACACAAATAACCGCCTAGCATACTTCCAGCTACAGAACCAAGACCAAACACACTCATCACTATACCTGCTTCGACCTTAGTAAAATAAAGTTCACTCGTCAAATAGATGGTAAGAAAAGGGATTACCATTGTACCCGCTCGGTTTATCAACATCACTAATGACAACAACCATACTGGCCGAGACAGACCTGAGAATGATTCTTTGTAAAGTATAAGGGGAGATCTCATAAAAACTTGATTTATTAAAATGATAAAGCCCGCTCCAGGGAAATGAGGCAGGCTTTATAAATATTCTTTCTGTTGAATTTTAATAGTCCAACAAATCTTTTAAAGCTTGGCTTACTTTTTCCGCTGAAGGAATCATTGTTTGTTCCAGCGTTGAATTTAAAGGAATTGCAGGCATGTTCTCCGAACCTATCGTTTTAACCGGCGCATCCAACCATTCGAAACAGTTTTCCTGTATCCTTGCTGCAACAGTCTGAGCAAAAGAACAGTTCACTGACTCTTCGGTTAATACCAATATCTTCCCGTGCTTCTTCGAAAGCTCATAAATCTTGGCTTCATCAAGCGGGTAGATTGTTCTAAGATCTAATACTTCCACACAGCCCTCAAATTGTTTAGCTGCATTTTGTGCCCAATGCACACCCATACCATAGGTTACCACTAAAACACTTTCACCATTTTCCACCTTCAATGCTTCTGCTTCAAGTGTAATATTTGCCTTCCCAAAAGGAATTACATACTCCTCATCTGGAAGCACAGTTCTTGCAGCTTCTGTACCTGGAACTTTTGACCAATACAAACCTTTATGTTCAAAAATAACAACAGGGTTTGGATCATAATATGCAGCCTTCATAAGACCTTTCAGATCAGCTCCATTGGAAGGATAAGCGATTTTCACTCCTCTTATATTTGCAACAACAGACTCTACAGAGGAAGAATGATAAGGCCCACCAGATCCGTAAGCACCAATAGGTACTCTAAGGATACAACTTACAGGGAACTTACCATTTGACAAATAGCATGAACGAGCAACTTCTGTAAAGAGCTGATTCAAACCTGGCCATATATAATCTGCAAACTGAACTTCAACTATTGGCTTTAAACCAACTGCGGACATACCCACCGTTGATCCAATAATGAACGCTTCTTGTATTGGGGTATTAAAAACTCGATTATCTCCGAATTTTTGAGCCAGCGTTGCTGCTTCTCTAAATACACCACCTAAACGACCGCCTACATCTTGACCGTAAAGCAAACATTCTGGATGCTTGCGCATCAATTCTTCTACCGCTGAAAGTGCCGAATCCACCATAACGGTAGCTTCTGAATTCTCAGGTGCACGAACACCACGCTCCTCTGTGATTGGAGTTGGCGCAAAATCATGCGTAAACAAATCTTCTGGACTTGGATCTTCTTCTGCAAGTGCAGCATCGTAGTCTGCATTTATAGAAGCCCAGGCTTTAAGCTCCATCTTTTCTAAATCCTTCTCAGAAATACCACTTTCAAGTAAGGTATTTCTAAGGATTGGAAAAGGATCCCTTTCCATATGTTCTTCCAGATCGTCTCTATACCACTCTTTGCGAACACCCGATGTATGGTGATTCAACAAAGGTACTCGTGCATGTACTAGAAACGGTCTGCGTTCTTTTCTTACTTTAGTGATCACCTCGTTCAAGGTATTGTAGCAGGTAACAAAATCATTACCTTCAATACTTCGAACCTCTATCCCTTTAAACCCTTCTGCATATTCAGCCGCATTTTGTGAGCGCGTTTCTTCCGCATTGGCAGAAATATCCCAACCATTATCTTGAACAAGAAATATAATAGGAAATTGTTTCAATGCAGCCATTTGCATCGCCTCTGCAACCTCTCCTTCCGTAACAGAAGCATCACCCAAAGAACAAACGACAACTGGCGCACCTCCTTTATACTTAGGAGCCATTTTTTCTTTCTCCAAGTACTGTATACCCATAGCAACACCTGTTGTTGGAATTGCTTGCATACCAGTAGCTGACGATTGATGTGGCATCTTTGGCTTATCATCATCTTTTAAAGAAGGGTGAGAATAATACGTCCTACCTCCAGAAAATGGATCAGACTTCTTAGCCATAAGCTGAAGCATGAGATCATAAGGTCTCATGCCCACAGAAAGCAACATAGCATCATCTCTGTAGTACGGCGAAACCCAATCCTGAGGCTTCAATTGCATACCTAATGCAATCTGAATGGCTTCATGACCTCTAGAAGTTGCATGCACATATTTAGATACTACTTTGAAGTTGTCCTCGTATTTCTCAGACAAACTCTTTGCAGTAAACATGTGGCTGTACGCTTCTTTTAAAGTCTTTTTGGTTAGGCTTTTACTCACGATCATTTAATCACTATTTTATAACACAAAAATATAATTAAAATTTATCATTAAAGGTCAATAGTTCTTTTTTTTGCTAATCTTTAATTATTCAGACCAAATCCTATTTAGGTCTTACTTGTTTACTATAAAACACATACTGAATAAAGTCTAAAAAAATGAAGCAGCATTTAGTAATTGAGGGAATGACTTGCGAAGCCTGCAAAGCAAAAATCAAGTACCTCTTTGAGCAACATAAAACCGTTGAACTAGCGCATGTAGATCTAGCCTCTGGTCAGGTAACTCTTGATGTAGAGCAAATATTAAATGAGACTGTATTCGAAAGTATATTATTGGGCCATGACAAATACAGTATTCTCCAAGAAGTAAAGGACTTAGAAGTAGAATCATTTTGGATCACCTACAAGCCCCTATTATTGGTGGCTATCTTTGTAGCATTGGTATCAGCAACAGCAGTCCTAAACTCAAGCACACCGAGCTTCATGCTTTGGATGCGCTATTTTATGGCAGGCTTTTTTATTAGCTTTTCCTTCTTTAAATTTTTGGACCTTAAGGGCTTTGCAAATTCATTTTGCATGTATGATCCACTTGCGATGCGCGTTAAAGCCTATGGGAAAGTCTATCCCTTTATTGAATTAACACTCGGACTGCTCTTCCTGATTGCGTTCAATCCAATAGTTACAAATCTAGCTACAATTTTAATCTTAGGAGTCAGTACGATTGGTGTTATCCAAAGTGTTGTGGATAAACGAAAAATTCAATGTGCCTGCATTGGAACAGTATTCAATCTTCCAATGTCTAAGGTGACGATTATAGAAAATTCAATCATGATCGGAATGGCAATAACGATGATAATTGTGAAAAGTATATAAAAAACGGAGGCTCGATGGCCTCCATTTTTTATTTCGTTTGAAATTGCTTGATAAAGTTTTTGGTAAACTCAGAAAGAACCAGCTTTCCAGAGATACCCGCTCGTTCAGCAAGTAAGTCATCCCAGTGTTCTGTGCCTTGCCAGATCACTTTTTTCAGGTCTGACATTGCCTCAGGATTATAGCTTAATAGCTTTTTTAAGTATCCTTCCAGGTAAGCATCCATTTCTTCTACAGAGTCGAAAAGTTCGGTAAATAAACCCTTCTCTTTTGCCCACTCAGCTGTCTGCCATGTTGAAGCATCAATAGCCATCTGGCTCATAGCAGAAAGACCTACTTTGCGCTCCACCGCTGGCCCTACAACAAATGGTCCAATGCCTATTGCAAGCTCAGATAATTTCACGGAAGCAAACTTAGTTGCTACACAGAAGTCTGTCGCAGAAGCAACACCTACTCCACCACCTACAGCTTTACCTTGTACACGACCTATGATTAACTTCGGACATTTGCGCATCGCATTGATCACATTGGCAAAGCCCATGAAGAATTTCTTACCCTCTTCAAGATTTGAAATAGCAATCAACTCATCAAAAGAGGCCCCTGCACAGAAAGTACGGTCACCAGCACTCTTCAACAAGATCAACTTTACTTCATCCTTTGTTCCCAGCTCCGTAATCGTATTAGCAAGTTTGGCTAATATCTGTCCTGGAAGGGAATTGTGAGATGGATGAAAAAATGTCACTGTTGCCAGCCCATCCTCAATCAGGCAATCTACTGCCCCTTGTTCTCTTTTATCTGTACTCATCTTAATTCGATTGATCTATTTTTTTAACCATAGTAAGTATAGTTGCTAAGGCTACCGTTTCACCAGTCTCGTCATAAACATCAACTAAGAACTTTACGATACCTTTTGCAATATCCTCCTCACTTTTCTTTTCTTGGTCTATTTTTTCTTTTACGGTAAAACGAACACCAATTGTCATACCTGGATAAACAGGCTTAGTAAATCGAGCCTCATCAATTCCGTAGTTCAATAATACTGGTCCTTTCTTAGGATCTACAAAAAGACCTGCTGCCTTGGATAGAATGAAGTATCCGTGTGCAACACGCTGCTCAAAAATTGTCCCCTCCAAAGAGGTAGCATCCATGTGTGCGTAAAAATTATCTCCACTAACATTTGCGAAGTTTACGATATCTGATTCGGATACCGTATGCTTATGCGTAAATACTGTCTCGCCAATTTCCAACTCTTCAAAATGCTTTCGGAATACGTGCACATCTTTTTCTATATGCTCCGATCCATATTGGTAAACGCCAGAAACTGCAGTCAACATAGTTGGATGACCCTGAATAGCCGTACGTTGCAGATAGTGTTTCACACCACGCATACCACCCATTTCTTCACCACCTCCTGCACGACCAGGACCACCATGCGATAGTAAAGGCATTGGGGAACCATGACCTGTACTTTCAGCAGCACAAGCTTCATTGAGTATTAGAATACGTCCGTGATAAGGAGCTGCGGCAGCAACATACTCATTTGCTACTGCTTTATCATTAGTTACAATCGAGCTTACCAAAGATCCTTTTCCGAGACTTGCAATATGTGTTGCTTCCTCAAGGTTCTTGTATGGCATGATTGTAGATACTGGGCCAAAGGCCTCCACCTCATGCGAACTCATATTCTCAAGTGGATTTGTATTTAGGAAGAGTGTAGGTGCAATAAATGCGCCCTTTTCTCTATCTGCTCCAACAACGTCAAAATTATCTTTTGCATAAATCACCTCATTATCTTGAGCCAACTTAGCGATCTGTTCTCTACAACGGTCTACCTGTAGCTTGGAAGCTAAAGTACCCATACGAACACCTTCGACAGTGGGATCACCAATAGTTGTTTTATCTAATCGTGCACCAAGTGCTTTTTGCACCTCTTCTACTAAGTTTTCAGGCACCAATATCCTACGAATAGCAGTACATTTTTGACCTGTCTTCACAGTCATCTCTCTGTGTACTTCTTTTACGAAGAGATTAAATTCAGCAGTACCTGGAACAGCATCTGGTCCAAGAACAGCTGCGTTTAAAGAATCTGCCTCCATATTGAAAAGTACAGACTCGTTCAGAATTACTGGATGATTCTTAAGTTTTCTTCCTGTATGTGCAGAACCAGTGAAGGTAACTACATCCTGATGCGTCACATGATCTATAATACCAACACCAGAACCATTGACTAACTGAAGTGCTCCTTCTGGCAGAATACCTGAAGCGATCATATCTTCAAAGAAAGCCTTTGTCAAAAACGAAGTTACTTCTGATGGTTTTACGATTGCTGGCATACCTGCTAAAAGGTTCACAGCGATCTTTTCCAACATACCCCAGATTGGGAAGTTGAAAGCATTGATATGTATAGCGACCCCTCTCTTAGGTACCATGATATGCTGTGCCTTGAAAGTTCCTTCTTTTGACAGATTTACCGTCTCACCATCTACAAAAAATGGTGCATTATTGAATTTCCTTCTAAGGGAAGCATAGGCAAAAAGAGTCCCAATACCTCCATCAATATCGATCCATGAGTCTACCTTGGTAGCCCCCGTCATGGATGAAATCGGATAATATTTTTTTCTAAGGCCATGCATATGCAAAGCCAATTTTTTCAACATCAATCCACGTTCTTGAAAGGTCATTTTACGCAGTGCAGCTCCGCCGCTATTAACTGCAAAAGTGCGCATAGCTGCATAATCCAGTCCTTCAGAACCGCAGGTTCCTATTTGTTCACCGGTTACAGCATTGAACTGAGCAATTCCAGCTCCATCATGCGCCAACCATTGTCCCTGAATATAATTTGGTAAATTCATTAACTGATGTTTATTTAGATTTTTTGATCTTCTCCCAGGTTTTAAACAATTCTTCCTGTTTCGGACGATCCTTTGGAATTTCGCTCAAAGGTTCCACCGCTTTTAGTGTGTTGTGACATTCCGAGGGGAGTTGCTGATACAATTTTGTACCCATCGTTTTCCATTCGATCATCTCGTCACTCACTTCTTTTATAATCCTAGCTGGATTGCCAACCACAAGACTTCTTGCAGGGATCTCCATCTTTGCTTTTACGAATGCTAAGGCACCAACGATACATTCATCACCAATCACAGCATCATCCATAATAACGGTGTTCATGCCAATCATGACGTTCTTACCGATTTGTGCACCGTGTATGATTGCCCCGTGGCCTATGTGCGCTCCTTCCTGTAATCGTAGTGAAGTACCAGGAAACATGTGAATAGTACAGTTCTCCTGCACATTACAGCCATCCTCAATGATAATCTCACCCCAGTCTCCACGAATAGCTGCTCCTGGACCAATATACACATCCTTGCCTATGATCACATTACCTGTAACCGCAGCCTGAGGATGAACAAATGAAGATGGATGAACCACCGGTATAAAGCCATTGAATTCGTAAATCATAATTAAGCTTTTTCTATAATCGTCGCATAACCTTGGCCTACTCCAATACACATGGCAACCAATGCATAGCGCGCATTTCTTTTTTCGAGTTCTAGGGCAGCAGAATACAGGATTCTTGTTCCTGTTACCCCAAGAGGATGACCGATTGCGATAGATCCTCCGTTAGGATTCACACGTGGATCATTATCTTTAAGACCCATCTCACGTGTACAAGCAAGTGCTTGTGCAGCAAAGGCTTCATTTAGTTCAATAACCTCCATGTCATCCAGTGTAAGTCCTGCACGCTCTAGTGCTTTCTCACTAGCCTTTACTGGACCTATACCCATGATTCGAGGTTCTACACCCACTACTGCTGAAGATACGATTCTTGCTTTCGGTTTCAAACCATACTTTTCAACTGCTTCTCCGGAAGCAATCAGCATAGCAGCAGCTCCGTCATTTAGTCCAGATGCATTTCCTGCTGTTACAGATCCTCCTTCTTTCTTAAAAGCAGCTCGTAGTTTGCCCAATATCTCTAAGCTCGTATTCGGCTTAATAAATTCATCTTGGTCAAAAACAATAGGATCTTTCTTCCGCTGTGGAATACTAACTGGAATAATTTCCTCTGCCAGACGTCCAGACTTCTGAGCTTCTGTGGCCTTCATCTGCGACCAATATGCAAACTGATCTTGATCAGCTCTTGAAATATTATACATCTCAACAAGGTTCTCTGCAGTCACACCCATTCCATCTGTGCCGTACATAGATTGCATTTTCTTGTTTACAAAACGCCAGCCAAAGCTAGAATCATGCATCTGTGCATCACGACCAAAAGGTTTGGAAACTTTTGAAATAACCCAAGGACCTCTGGTCATATTCTCAACACCGCCAGAGATAAACAAATCACCTTCTCCAGCTTTGATTGCTCTGTAAGCATGAATAGCAGCAGACATACCTGAAGAACAAAGTCTATTGACCGTCTCACCTGGAACTTGATATGGAAGACCGGCTAACAACAAAGCCATACGAGCTACATTCCTGTTATCTTCTCCTGCTTGATTTGCACAACCAAGGATCACATCGTCAATTTTTTCTTTAGGAAGATCTGGATAGCGCTCCATCAAACCCTTGATCACATGAGCTGCCAGATCATCCGGTCGTACCGTTGATAAAGTACCTGTGAAATTACCTATAGGTGTTCTTAGACCATCTATTATATATGCTTCTTTCATACGTCCCATTCTTTGGATGAGCGATAGACTGTTCCTTTAAAACTGCCGATCAACTCTTCTTTTTGATTAAAAATATCAATTTGATAAAACCCGACCTTATGCGTTGAATGTAGTTGTCTTGCTTTTGCAGTAATGATATCACCACTGTAAACACTTTTGAGATTGGAGATTGAAGCTTCGATTGAAACAGCGTGTCTCCCAAGACTATTACAGGCAAAGGCCAGTGCAGAATCAGCAAAGCTAAAGATAATGCCACCATGCGCTAACTTAAAGCCATTGGTCATTTCATCACGGATAGTCATACGAAGACTACACGCACCCTCTTCTACATGAATACGCTCTATGCCCATCCATTGACTAAAGGCATCGTTCTCGTACATTGCATCGACTATCTTAGCTGCATCTTGCTTTTCTGCCATTGTAATTTATTTATTAAAAAACGTTTGACCATTTCTAGCCATCCTTCTCAATAAAGGACAACAGCGGTAACGTTCTTCTCTATATTCATCATAAAGGGCATCAAGCTTGTCTACACAATTTTGTAAACCAAGTTCATTGGCCCATGCTAAAAGTCCTTTTGGATAATTCACCCCTTTGGTCATAGCAAGATCGATATCAGATTCATTCGCTACTTGCATAAACAGGGTATCTGCTGCAAGATTGATAAGCATAACTACCACTCGATCAGCTATCTGTTTGCCGAGGTCCATATCTTTATTCGCTAGAGGCATTTCTGCTCCCTCACTGTAGTCGTAGTATCCTCTCCCTGCCTTTCGGCCATAGTAGCCCGAATCGGCAAGCCTCTTTTGTGTAAAGGATGGCATAAACCTACCATCATAAAAGAAAGATGCATAAACCGTTTCTGTAACTTTATAATTGATATCATTACCGATATAATCCATAAGTGTGAATGGTCCCATTCTGAAACCTGCGATTTCTGTTAATGCCCAATCAATAGTAGCAAAATCAGCTATTCCCTCGTCATACATTCGAAGAGCCTCGCTGTAGAAAGGTCGAGCGATTCGATTTACTATAAAACCAGGTGTATCTTTTGCCAGCACTGTAATCTTTGACCAACTATTGATAGTTTCCCTTGCTAAGATCAAGTTTGAATCTGAAGTTTGAAGCGCAGGGATTATCTCTACAAGTTTCATAAGAGGTGCGGGATTAAAAAAGTGAATCCCCAAAAATCGATTTGCTTTCTCTAAGGCAGACCCGATTGCTGAAATAGAGAGAGACGAGGTATTTGAAGCGATTAAACAATCTGAAGAAACAATTTCTTCCAACCTCCTAAATACTGTCTTTTTTATATCTAAATCTTCAATGATTGCCTCTATGACAAGTCCACAAGATGCAAAGGCATCCATAGAAAGTTCATAAGAAATTCTTTCTTGTATATCTGCTGCAGTTTGTTCATCAAGTCGACCTTTTTCGATGAGTCGATTCATAATCTTTTGCAGTTTAGATTTGGCACTATTAAGCGCCTCTGGGTTATTATCGACTAAAACTACATTGTGGCCTGCTGTAGCTGCGACCTGTGCAATTCCTGAGCCCATAGATCCTGAGCCGAGTACACCTACTTTTATCATAAAGCCTAATTTGGTAGTTTATTTGGAAATAAATACGCACTCAAATTTAGGAAAAAAGACAGAATTTCAATGATTTGGACAAGCTTTGAATAAGATTAAAAAAAGAAAGGAGAAAATCTTACGATTTCCTCCTTCTTAATCTTAATAATCTTAGATCTATTTCCTGATAATTCTTTCTATATTCTGATTTCCAGATCCATCAGTGATTTTCAAAATATACATGCCTGCACTTAGGTTCGAAAGGTTTAATCTTGTATTATACTCAAAAGATTGAGTAATAACCACAGACCCCTGTGGATCGAATAATACTAATTCATTATCACCTCTTCCTATTGCAGTAATGTTTAGATCACCAGATGTTGGGTTAGGATATGATAAAGTTGTTGTAATTACCGACTCTTCAATTACTTCAGAAGGATACACCTCCAACTCAGGAAGCATTCTTCTGTTATTTACTAGCAAAATTGATCCTGCAGACGCACGACCACTAATACCTGTTGTACCTGTCACCACTACTTCATCAATATAAATATGATCAGCATTTGCAGATGCATCACATTGAATTCTAATTTTAGATTGGGAAGTGTAAGAAAGGCCATAGTCATTTAAACCCAAAGAAACATCGTAAAAAGTATTGTTTGAGAAATCTGTTCCTCTCGCAAAAGTTTCAATTGTGGTCCAAGTACTTCCATTGTCATCAGAATATTTTAAAAAGAAATCCTCTCCATTTTCCATGCTGTAAGCTCGGAATGTAAAATCAAGTGTAACTTCAGAATAAGTATCCAAATCCAGACTTGGAGAAGTCATAGAAGAAGCTACACCTGAGTTATCTCGAAGTCTTATTGAATACGATCCCTCCGATGATCTTGATCCACTATAACGATAACAATCACCCCCGCCGTCAGTCCAATTATCCCAACCAGTCTCGAAGTATGATGCAAGCACCTCAGTAGTTGTGGTTCCACCACCGCCTGATCCAGCTGAAGTCCATTCAATATTATCAATAGTAATCTGTCCAGCACTTGAGCTCGCCTGAACGAAAGATAGTGTAAAATCACCTGAAATATTTACAGGAATATCCCCAGATGAAGTAGCTACATTCTGAGTTCCTCCATTTACAGTTGCTAGGTAAACATCATTGACATATACATCCATATTAACAGGTGTGCTAAATGCTTGCATATAATCAAACTTGAGTGTTGATATACCGCCAGAGATTAGACCAGAATTTACTTCGGCATTAGGAGTTCTTCCTTTTCCTAAAGTTGGAGAGGAACCTGTTATCGATTTATCACCTCTGCAGCTTGCATAATCCCAGGTAGAGCCATCTTGGCCTGTGAATGTACCAGATTGGTAGGAGCTACCTTCGGAAAAATTATTAAAATTCTCCACTATAAGCGGATCATTATCGCCACCAGTATTTCCACCAGTACATGTCCCTCCCCAAATATCGCAAACCCAGGAAGGATTATCAATAAAAGGATTTCTATTTCCCTGATACCCGAATACAATTTCATTTCTATTTTGCTCAAATGCGTCAACAGGATCATCATTATGCCAGGTTAAAAGGGTTGATAACTTAGCATGTATTGGATCATTTGTATTATTATCAGCAGGAATAAAGTCAACCAATTCAAGATCGACTTCACTAGCGCCTCCTTCATATCGTACAGCCATATAAAATAACATACGTGCTACATCTCCTTTTACTTCAGGTCGTGGTTCCCAAATCCATTGAGAACTTGAGGTAAAACATCCAGTGGCTCCATCACCATCGATGTACTCAAAATCTGCCTCTTCAAACCACCTATTGTTCCTTGCCGAATTTACTGATACGTCTACAGGTCTCAAATGGTGTGCATCTGTTCCAGCCCCTTGCGATGTTCCAAAATCTCCTCTGGATTTAGCCCAAACGTGCTCTCTTGACCATCCAGATCCACTATTGTATTCTTGATCAGCATTGACAGACCATCCGGAGTAAAACAAAATGACATTGCTTGGATTATTAGGGTCTCTATCTGACTCTTTAAGTATGTCCCAAACATCAGTATTGGAAGAAGTGTAAGGATAGGTATTGTGATCATCAATAACATTGTGAAGAGCAGATTTCAGTGCCGCTCCATTAAGCCCATCAGCAGTGCTGTAATACCCAGCAGGAATTTGCGTAAATAGTTGAAATACGCAAAGTGTTAGTGTAAAAGTTAGTGTTAGTCTACTAAACATTTCAAAGTGTTTATAATTATGTGATTAGGAGTAATTCTGATGAAAATAACCCATTCACAAATCACACTCAATATATTTATGTTAACTATATATTAAATATACACCTACAGCTTGGCACCGACCAAATAAAAAAGACCGACTTATGAGTCGGCCTTTTAACTAAAACAATTAATATTTTTATCTTATTTATCCTGCTTCGCGAAAACCCGTTTTAGCAGATCTGTAGTCCTTGATGCAGTATTCTCACGAATATCAAGTTCCTTTAAACGTACCATTTCGAATAGACCTTCTAGTGCTTCAGAAGTCACATGGTCATCAAGATCTGGATTTGCTTTTTCGATAAAAGGAATTTTATTATACTTATCAACAGCAGAGGACCAATAAGTTCTTGCATTAAACTTGTCCAAAGACTCAACAATTACTGGGTTGAACTCTGCATATAGTTTTTGGGAAGTTGCCTTCTTAAGGTATTTGGTTGCTGCATCCTTGTCGCCCATCAAAATATCCCAGGCGTCGGCAAATGACATTTGAAGGATAGCCTCTTTGAATATTGGGGCAGCCTTCTTCGCAGCATCCTCCGCCCCTCTATTTACTTTCTCAAGAATATTAGCTTCTAAACCGTTAAATCCAGGAACGTTGCGAAGTTTGTCAGCTACCTTTTGAGCTTCTTCAGGCAAAAGGATTTTGTAAGCACTCTTATAATATCCATCAGTAAGACTTAACTTTCTTGCTCCCTCTGTAACACCTACTTCAAGTGCTTGCTTAAGGCCATCCGCAACATTTTTAGTTGTTAGTTCATTGGTGGTTGTAGTAGCAAGAACAGAGTCCATTGCTTGCTGCAATGCAGCTGGATCACATGATGCAAAAGTTATTACGCAAAGGCAACCTAAAAAGAATCGTTTTATCATTATAGTAAAATTTAGATGATTAGGATATAGTCTCCTAAAGATGAGTTCTTATTTCCAATAAAGGTTTTAGCAAAATCATAAATAACCTTAAGTAAAACTTAAATTATCCAGCATAAAATCGGATACAATCAGAGCATAGGCAACTGTTATTAAAATTCAATTTTAGATGCTCAAGCCGCCCCTGATCCATCACTCCAGCATCCATGCACCAACAGGTACGATCAGAATAACAGAGCATTGGCTTACTGCAACGACCACATTTCTTTTTATAATCTGCCTTGGTCTGTATCACCGCCTTAGCGACCTGACCACCCAATGGCGGATTGTGCTTAGTAACCCGAATATCGATTTCCCGCAAATGTGAATAGTGATTTTTTATACCTAAACCAATACGTTCGACTACTGTCTCTATCAATTTGGCTGGTTTATTCATTGCTGTTTTTACGATGGCATAAACCACCTCATAATTCACAGTTGACTGAATATCATCACTTACAGCAGCTTTTAAGATATCTACCTCCATGTATATATCGACTGTATATTTACCTCCGAGGATATTTTCTTCCTCATAAACACCATGATGAGCATGAAAAACCATGCCTTCTAATGAAAGTTTTGCCATCTATTGACTTTATTTGTGTTTAAAATGTAAACATTTAACAATGCATCACACTAAGATTAGAAGATTTGATGAATATATGTATTTTTGCATTTGAAAACCAAGCCTTAACTATTTTTTGAAAATCACTTTGTGAATACAATGAATAAGACAACAACAACCAAATCAGCGGCGAAAGTAGATCGTTATCAAGCACACGATTACTACTTGATGGATGAACTATTGAGTGAGGACCATATATTGGCCAGAGACGCTGTAAGAGACTGGGTTAAGCAGGAAGTTAGCCCTATTATTGAAGAACACTATGAGAAAGGCACATGTCCAAAGCATCTTTTCAAAGGATTGGCTGAGATTGGCGCATACGGGCCTTCTCTACCAGAAAAATATGGCTGTGGTGGAATGGATGAGATCGCTTACGGTGTGATCATGCAGGAGCTAGAGCGTTGTGATTCAGGTTTGCGTTCAATGGCATCCGTACAGGGTTCCCTAGTAATGTACCCGATCTACAAGTTTGGTAGTGAAGAGCAAAGAATGAAGTATCTACCGAAACTTGCCTCTGGCGATTTCATCGGTTGCTTCGGTCTTACAGAGCCTGATCACGGATCCAATCCAAGCGGTATGATTACCAATATTAAAGATGATGGTGATGCATATATACTAAATGGAGCAAAAATGTGGATTACCAATTCACCAGTAGCTGACATTGCAGTAGTTTGGGCAAAAGATGAGGAAGGTGTTATCAGAGGCGTTATCGTAGAAAAAGATATGCCTGGTTTCTCAGCACCTGAGATACATGGAAAACTTTCTTTAAGAGCATCTATAACTGGTGAACTTGTATTCGAGGACGTGCGCGTACCGAAGGAAAATGTTCTTCCAGGAGTAAAAGGTCTTAAGGGTCCTTTAAGCTGTCTTTCTAAAGCTCGTTATGGTATTGCTTGGGGTGCAATCGGTGCAGCACTTGATTGTTACGATTCTGCATTAAGATACTCTAAAGAAAGAGAACAGTTCGGAAGACCAATTGGAGGCTTTCAGTTAACTCAAAAGAAATTGGCTGAGATGATCACTGAGATCACAAAGGCACAAATGCTTACTTGGAGACTTGGATCACTTGCTAATGAAGGTAGAGCTACACCAGCTATGATTTCGATGGCTAAGCGTAACAATGTGCACATGGCTCTTGAGATTGCTAGAGAAGCAAGACAGATACATGGTGGTATGGGTATAACAAATGAATACCCGATCATGAGACATATGATGAATCTTGAAACTGTATTGACATACGAAGGAACACACGATATCCACTTACTAATAACAGGTATGGACGTCACTGGACTGAATGCATTCAAATAACAGTTAAAATATAACAAAGTCGCCTGAAACGAAACCTTTAGAAACTCTAGAGTTTTGATTTCAGGCGACTTATCTTTTATTGAGCGTTGAAAAATAAAAACTTAGGCACCTTTTAAGTCTATTTTTATTTAACTTATCAAATATACGATATATCTTAGTCGTTACATCTTAATCAATCAACCAGTCGAAAATCAAAAGATGTTTAAATATTTCTCAATAATTTCAAGTTTATTACTCCTTAGTTTTCTATGCTCTGGACAAGAACAACCTATAGAACTGATTAATCCATCTTTTGAGGATCTTCCAGGAGTAGAAAAAGTACCCTACGGTTGGAATGATTGTGGTTTTGCTGAGGAAACTCCTCCGGATATTCACCCAAGTTCAAATATTAATAAGTTATTTTTTGAAGTGGACAATAGACCTCAGAATGGAGCCTCTTACATAGGTATGGTTGTCCGAGATAATGAAACCTATGAAGGTATCAGTCAACGCCTAAGAAATCCAATGATAGCAGGCAATTGCTATAAATTCAGTATCTATTTATCTAAATCAAAAAACTACCTAAGCTTCAACAGAGAATTCACCATTAAGGAGCAATTTACAACGCCTATTGTTCTACAAGTATATGGTGGCTCATCACTTTGCGATAAAAAGCAACTCTTAGCCCAAAGTAATATCATAACTAGTAATCGATGGATTCGCTATGATTTCAATTTCACACCGGAAACAAACTTAGATTACTTCATACTACAAGCTTTTTACAACACACCCGTCCTTTTTCCTTACAACGGTCATATCCTTATGGATAATGCATCAGCCATAATACCTGTTCCATGTGAAGAAGAGGTATTAGAGATTGATATACTTGCAGCAGCAGATACTGAAATCGAGGAAATACCAGAGACACCAAATACACCTAAAACTCCGGATGGACAGAATGTAAAAACTACTACAAAAGGAGGTTCAAGTCTTGAAAAGTCTAAAGATCGAGAAACAGAACTTATTGCGAAAAATAAGTCTATCATCAATAAAGAACTTGACATTAAAAGCATTGAAGTAGGTAAAAAAATAGAGCTCAAATCATTATACTTTAATGATGATTCATCGGTAATAACTAATGAGTCTAACCCAGCACTTGAAGAGCTGTATAATTTCCTTAAAACAAATAATTCAATACGGATTGAAGTGGGAGGACATACAAATAATCTACCTCCTGACACCTACTGCGATAAATTATCAGCATCAAGAGCAAGGTCAGTCTATAACTACCTAATCCGAAAAGGAATAAGCACGTATCGATTAAAGTATAAAGGGTATGGAAAAAGGCAACCTATAGCTTCCAATGACACCAATGAAGGCAGAAAGAAAAATCAACGCGTGGAGATAAAAATACTTTCCATTAACTAATTCCTTTTTGCATACTATGAAACCACTAAGGGAAATCCCAATAGCGGATATCTCAACTTTCAAAGCGAACCTTATTCGGTTCTTGGATCAACAGGATTACGCATGTATGCTTGATTCCAACGATTATACCAAAGACAATTATGGTGAATATGATTGTATTGTTGCCTGGGGCAAGAAGGATCTATTCTATGCAAATGAGACAAAAGGTGCATTTAATCACTTAGAACATTTTCTTAAACAACAGGAAGGGTCATGGGTCTTTGGTTTTTTAAGTTATGACCTGAAAGATGACTTAGAAGATCTAAAAAGTAGTAATACGCACTGGTCAGATCTTCCTAAATCATATTTCTTTGTTCCAGAAAACATTGTTCTTTTTAAAGCAGACAAGCTGCTTGTTTCTGACAACATTGATAAGCAAGATTTCCTAAAAAAAATCAATGGACTGCAAACTGCAGAAAAGCAAAAGAAGGATTACCCAAAACCAATTCTTAAGCCTGCAACCCAGCGAGATGAATACCTAAGAACCATCGATCGGATAAAGGAACATATCTTAGAAGGAGACATTTATGAGATGAATTACTGTGTTGAATTTACAGTAGAAGAATTGCATAGGCCAGCTGCTGAGCTTTTCATAGATCTCAACAATCGAGCCAAAGCTCCTTTTAGTGGCTTTTTAAAGATAGAGGACAGGTTCATTTTGTCGGTTAGCCCCGAGCGTTACCTTAAAAAAGTTGGCAAAAAATTGATCTCACAACCGATCAAGGGCACTGCTCCAAGGTATCAGGACCAAAAACTTGATGAGATATCCAAGGATCGACTGATTCATTCAAAAAAAGATCAGGCAGAAAATGTCATGATCGTTGATTTAGTGCGCAATGACCTAGCAAAGGTTTCTAAAACTGGAAGTATACATGTTGAAGAGCTTTTTGGCATCTACCCCTTCAATACAGTTTATCAGATGATATCTACAATTAGCGGTGAATTGAAGGATACCAGCAATGGTTTTGATGCTATAAAAGCGACTTTTCCAATGGGATCCATGACTGGTGCACCTAAGCATCGAAGTATGCAATTGATCGACAAATACGAAAACAGCAGACGTGGCGTATATTCTGGTGCTATAGGGTATTTCAAACCCAATGGGGACTTTGACTTTAATGTCGTAATTCGATCACTTTTACTGGATAGAAAACTCAAAAAAGCAAGCTTTTCTGTAGGCGGAGCTATAGTGTATGATTCTTCTCCAGAAGGCGAATATGAAGAGTGCCTCTTAAAGGCAAAAGCACTTCTAGAATCACTTGGACTACCTACTCATTTTGATAGCTAAACCCAAGTTGCCCCAAGATCTTCCAATAATCAGGAAAGGACTTACCAACAACATCAGGCTCAATAATATCTATTTCCATCTTTAATCCTAATAGTGCAAACGACATAGCCATCCTATGATCTTCATAAGTATCAATCACAGGATTCTCTTTTATTCCTGTTCCTATTGGCTTAAGATGAAAATGAATATCATCATCTGACTCAAGCCCCCAATTTATCTTAGCTAACTCGACCTGCAAAGCTTTAATACGATCCGTTTCTTTGATCCGAAGACTTTCTAGACCTGTAAAATTTGCTTCTTGACCCATTAGAGCCAAAACAACGGCAAAGGTTTGAGCCGTGTCGGGAATCTCAGAAAAATTAATGGACCAAATTCCATTTGGTTGATATCCTTTAGAACGAATACGAACACCAGTATCTTCTTGGATGCTATCAACACCAATCTCTCTGAACAGATCAGCTATCTTAGAATCCCCTTGAATAGAATCCAGCTGTAAGCCTTTTAAAAGTAAATTTGACTCGGCTGCAAGTGCTACTAAACCATAGAAATATGAGGCTCCTGACCAGTCAGCCTCTACCTCTAAATCCATCCCAGTATACGTTCCATTTTGAATGCGAATCTCATTATCTTCAAAAGACGCATCAATTCCAAACTTACGCATCAAGGTAAGCGTCATTTCTAAATATGGCCGTGAAGAAATCTTACCTTCCAATGTGATGGATAGTCCCCCATTAAGACAGGGCGCCAGCATAATAAGTGCACTTATAAACTGACTACTAATAGAAGCATCGATAACAATCTTAGCATCACTGCTTAGTTCCCTACCTTTTATTTTCAATGGTGGATATCCTTCTTTCTCTAAATAATGAATATCTGCATCAATTGATCGAAGTGCATCTACTAGAGGACCTATAGGCCTTTGCTTCATTCGCTCAGAGCCTGTCAAAACAAATGTACCTTTCTGAATAGTAAGATAAGCTGTTAGAAAGCGAAAGCAAGTACCTGCAGGGCCAACATCAAGTACATAATCCTCTGCATCCCTTGATTTTTCTCTAAGTGAATTTAGAATAGCAGTCAAGGTTTGGGTATCCTCAGCATTGGAATTATTTTTAATCCCAAATGAAAAGTCAGCCAAAGCCTGAATGATGAGCAATCGATTTGCAATTGATTTAGAGCGTACTAAATCTACTTCACCAAGCAAAACCTTTCTATTACATACTATCTTCATACTGATTAACTATGACCAAATGATTTCCATGGTTTCTTTTAGGTCTGCACTCAGGCTACGACCAACTGGGCAATGGTGGGCTATCTTCTCAATTAATACCTTTTCTTTATCTGAATAGTTCTTTGCGGGCATATAAATTTTCATATTGATTTCTGAGATCCTACGAGGATCAGATGCCATCACTTTTTCTACCTCTGCTTTTGCACCTGCGATGTCCACCCCCTTCTCATCTAGCTTAATACCTATTGTCGTAAGGATACACGCAGCCAATGAAGTAGCCACTAGATCTGTAGGTGAAAAAGTCTCCCCTTTCCCTTTGTTATCCACAGGAGCATCAGTAAAAATTGAGTTTCCCGAGCGCAAATGTTTACATTCTGTGCGCAAAGCGCCTTTATAGGTTACCTCTGAAGTCATATTATTTAGTTTATTTTATATTTTTAAGCCGAAGTATCTACTAAAGGTACATCATCCTTTTAAATCTAAATTCAAAAATACATCTAATTCTATATGTATAAGGATAAAAAAGTAGCTGTTGTCCTTCCAGCATACAATGCTGAAAAGACTTTAAGACGAACAATTTCTGAGATCCCCTCTGAGCTTGTAGATCTGCTTATCCTTGGAGATGACAACAGTTTAGACAATACCGTTGAAATAGCAAGAGAATTAGGTATTGATGAAATACTAAGACATACGATCAACAAAGGATATGGAGCCAATCAAAAGACGCTTTATTCAAAATGTATAGAATTGAAAGCAGATATAGTAATCATGGTACATCCAGATTATCAGTATACGCCTAAACTTATCCCCGCGATGGTAAATATCATAGGCGAGGGGCTTTATGATGTGGTGCTCGGATCAAGAATCTTGGGAAAAGGCGCTTTAGATGGAGGGATGCCACTCTATAAATATATAGCAAACCGCTTCCTTACCTTTACACAAAACATCTTGGTCAATCACAAACTATCCGAATACCATACGGGGTATCGAGCATTTAGTTTGGAAGTACTTAAGGGAATCAAGTTCATGGAAAACTCTGATGATTTTGTTTTTGACAACCAAATGTTGTCCCAAATCATCATGAAAGATTTTGGAATTGCTGAAATTACTTGCCCAACAAAATATTTTGAAGAAGCATCTTCAATAAATTTTAGGCGGAGTATAAAATATGGAATTGGGGTTTTAAAAACTTCATTTATCCATTTGTTGCATCGGAAGAATATAGTCCGGAATAAACTGTATTAAATTAACGGGCATTGAGCTTTGTGATCATCTTTCTGCCAAATACCAATAGGGCAAGCAGCAGTGTATACGTTAGTGTTGCGGTCATAAACTAGTTTGATTTTTCTTTATAACGCAAGTATCTGAATAATATTTAACCTAGCCAATTTTTTAATATTTAATGTCGAAAAAAATAAATGAGTACCTGAACCACCTGGTGGAAAAATATAATAACCCTGCATTTATTGCAGAGGATCCGATCTGCCTACCCCATAGATTCACCAAAAAACAAGACATTGAAATCATTGGATTTTGGGTATCTATTCTTGCTTGGGGACAAAGAAAGACTATCATAAAGAGTGGAGAACGCCTATTAGAATTGATGGATCATAGCCCCTATGATTTTGTGCTAAATCATGGTGACGCTGACTTGAAGCGATTTGAGCGCTTTGTTCATCGAACTTTTCAACCTACCGATGCACTTTACTTCTTGCACTTTTTCAAGAAGTACTATAGTGAAAATGAATCCTTAGAAAACGCTTTTTCAGAATCTATTCGGTCAGAAGATATAACTGTTGAAAATGGACTAGTCTCTTTTGCTAAAACCTTTTTCGACGACCCCTATGCCCCTAAAAGGACAAGAAAACATATTGCCAGTCCAATTAGAAAATCGACTTGTAAACGAATCAATATGTTCTTGAGGTGGATGGTAAGAAATGATGGCAAAGGCGTTGACTTTGGACTTTGGAATACAATACGGACAGACCAACTCCTTATTCCTTATGATGTACATGTTGAACGCAATGCAAGAAAACTAGGACTGCTTAAAAGAAAACAAAGGGATTGGAAGGCTGTGATAGAATTGACAGATAATCTGAAAGCTTTTGATGCTCATGATCCTGTCAAATATGATTACGCCTTATTTGGCTTAGGTGTATTGCAAAAAGATGATCCTGATATTTTACTACTGCCTTAAATTATGCACGTTCCAATGAAAACTGCTTGATTAGCATTTTACCATTTTTCTGCTCTAAAAGTATAGTAGAACGGAAACTTCCAGCATTCGTTTTAAGAATGCCTATGTAGTACTTCATGCTTCTAGAATTTGAAGATCCGTGATGTAATTTTTTAAAACTACTCGGCCTGTATTTCGTGAAGAACGAATCTAAAACTTTTACTGCCTTTTCTTTATCATACACATCATCCACACGACCGATGTTAATCTCTACTTGACTGTCCATATAATAGGATAGTGTATTAACATCTCCTTGTCGAAGTGCGTCAGAAATATCTGCCAGATCATTCTGTACAAAGAAAAAAGAAGTAAAAAACACAGAACACAAAATTAAAGTTTTCATAATATTACTTTAATGCTATTTACAAAGCACCATAAACTAAGTTACAGTATTTTATTAATGTTCACAAGCTTAAGAATTGTTCACTAATCAATCTTTTTTAGTAAAAAATCCACTTAACTTTAACTACTAAACGTAAATCTGGCAAATATATTTCCTAAAAGAGGCTGGCCAAATCATTCCAAATTATAAATATTTCTTTTTAACCAGTGAATAAAAACACATGAATAAAGTTTTTGACAAGCTAGCTCTTATAATTTTAGATGGTTGGGGAATCGGACAAAAAGATCATACAGATGCAATTCATAAAGCAAAAACCCCATATTTCGACCAACTATTCAATACATACCCAACTGCTAGTCTGACAACATTTGGGGAAGAAGTGGGTCTCCCAGAAGGCCAGATGGGAAACTCAGAAGTAGGACATCTCAATATTGGAGCAGGAAGGATTGTGTACCAAGAACTTGCTCGAATCAATAAAGCTATTCGAGATCAAGAGCTTGAGCAGAATAAAGCTTTGCAAGAATTAATGCATCTTGCAAAAACAGAAAATAAAAAGGTCCATCTTCTTGGACTAGTATCTGATGGTGGTGTTCACTCCCATATTGAACATCTAAAATCTTTGGTTAATATCTTTAACAAAAATGGTCTAGAACGAACTTACATCCATGCTTTCATGGACGGCAGAGATACTTCGCCGAAAGGAGGAAAAGGCTACCTAGAAGACGTTTTGAGCGCTATCAAAGACACACCGACAGAACTTGCTTCTGTTATTGGTAGATATTTTGCCATGGATAGAGATAACCGCTGGGAACGCATTAAAAAGGCTTATGACCTTATGGTTCTTGGAAAAGGGGATGCAGTCAAGTCTAAAGAATTAATACAACATATAGCTGCTTTGTATGATAAAGACCAAACGGATGAGTTCATAGAACCCCTTGTACTTACCGATGAAAACCAGGAAGCAGTTGCAAAAATAGAATCTGGTGATATAGTGTTATTCTATAACTTCAGAACAGACAGACCTCGAGAAATCAGCATTGCCCTTAGTCAAAAGGACTTTCCAGACTACGACATGGAAAAGCTAGATCTCAACTTCTATACAATGACAAAGTACAGCGATGATTTTAAGAATATGAATGTACTATTTGAGAAGAAGGATCTGCAAAAGACCCTTGGAGAAATTGTATCAGCGGCAGGAAAATCACAGGTTCGAATTGCGGAAACAGAGAAATATCCGCATGTTACATTCTTCTTCAATGGAGGAATAGAAACTCCATTTGATTTGGAAGATCGCATACTTGTTCCTTCGCCTAAAGTTGCTACCTATGACTTACAACCCGAAATGAGCGCATACAAGATTACATCCGCTTTGATTGAACGGGTAAAAACTAATGCGCCTAACTTGATCGTACTAAACTATGCAAATACAGATATGGTTGGGCACACAGGGGATTTTGCTGCGGCTATGGAATCAGCGCAAGCGGTGGATAACTGCTTAAACGATCTTATCCCAGAACTACTGCAAAAAGATTACGGAATAATACTTATTGCAGATCATGGTAATTCTGATTTTATGGTCAATCCTGATAATTCACCGAATACTGCCCATACTATGAACCCAGTTCCTATTGTATTTGTATCCAATGAAAAGAACGGGACAATAAGCACTGGGAAACTAGCAGATATAGCACCTACAATTCTTAATCTAATGGAAATAGAAATTCCTAAGGAAATGACAGGAGAAATAATTATAAAATAATGAAGAAGGTAATACTCATATTCTTAGGATTTAGTGCCCTCTCAGCATGTAATAAGACTTCAGGAGATCAATATATACTTGCAGAAGAATACTTTGACATTCCTACCTTTATTAGTACAGGGCTTGAGCAGATCCAAGCTGAGGACATAAAAAAATCAAGTTTTAATGGAACAGACTCGGAGGTGCTGACAATTGGAAAAGCAAACATGTTAACATCTCTCAAGTTCTTAGAGCGTATTGACATTAATAAATCAGCTTGGCAAGGAAAATTTAAGATAGACACCCTCCGTCCTGAAGGAACTACTCTTAATATCCTTTACACTTCAAATGATGAAAAGATAAACATCAAAGAAGTCCGCATTATAGATAAAGAAGGAGATGGAAAGATAGATGCATGCACCATAATCAAAAAAACAGATAGTCCATTGTCCAATTGGATGCAGACAATTAGCTTTGCACCTAAAGAAAAGAAACTGGAAATACTCAATGAGTTAGATAAAAGGCTCGGAAAGGAAAAAGAATCTTATATAAAATTGGCTTACGAATGGTAAGCCTTTTTTTATGTCTACTAAGTATCTGTCAAGCTATAGTATATAAACGACAAAGGCCCAATCATTA
>JAQXAY010000172.1 GCA_029252685.1 Saprospiraceae bacterium
GATACAAAAGCCCTTGCTTTTGCCAGAGAACTCTACAAATCTTCCCAGATCACTGACTTTGAATCACTTAAAGTAATACTTGAACTGCCTGCTGCTGAAGCTATACAGGCTTTAGGTAAAGACGAGATGGTTTTGTTCTATAAAAAACTAAATGCCCCTTTTGAAGCAGAAGTAAAACCTAATTTCGACAAGTACAGTAATGCCGCCAATGATCTTCAAAGACAATACATGGCTGCTCAACTTGAAGTGTTCTCTGAAAAACGTTTTTTCCCAGATGCTAATAGTACCATGCGTGTAACCTATGGTAAAGTAGATGGCTACTACCCTAAAGATGCTGTTTACTATGGCACACACACATATTTGGATGGAGTCATGGAAAAATATGTCCCTGGAGATTACGAATTTGATGTTCCTAAACAACTCATCAAACTTTACGATCAAAAGGATTTTGGAGATTATGCAGATACAAATGGTAAAGTACCCGTTAACTTTATTGCATCAAACCATACTACTGGAGGTAACTCAGGTAGCCCAGCTATCGATGCAAACGGAAACTTAATCGGTCTGAACTTTGATAGAGCTTGGGAAGGTACCATGAGTGATATCAACTACGATCCATCTATTTGCAGAAACATAATGGTGGATGCACGTTATATTTTATTTATAGTTGACAAATTCGCAGGTGCAGAACATCTGATCAAAGAAATGACTATAGTTAAATAAAAAAAAGCCAGCGCAGTGATTGCGCTGGCTTTTTTCTTTTAAGACCTATACTATTGGACTTTTACAAGCTTTAAAGCTACTCGCCACGAACTCGAACTTACCGAGCAATAATACAGTCCCGAAGCAGCAGCATCTATTTTTATATCCATGCGTCCTTCTCCTTCTAGCATATATCTCTGCTGACTTGAAACAAGTCTTCCGTCAAGTGCATATATATTAATATCAATCCAATCCGCCTTATCTAAGTTAAAAAACAAGCTGGTTTCATCCATAAATGGATTGGGACTAGAATAGACCTTTTCTAAAGACTCTTCTGTTTCCGCTGTCGATACCATAAGGTTATCCAAATCCACATAAACTAAAGTATCGGTATAATTTGAACTTTCATCATACACTCTAAAGGTCAAAGGATGTAGACCTTCAAGATCCTCAGGACAGAAATACACATAGGAATCAAAGGTATTCGAATCCTCACAATCACCAGATTCACGCTTGATTAAGGTTTCTGTAAGCAAGCAATTATCCGCTACAATCCCATTAAATGCAGTACTAAATAATTGCTCCGGTTCTGAGCCCTGAATAGAGAAGCTAACTAGTTCATCTACTGAAAGAATGGCTGGTGCAACTTGGTCAACAACTGTTAAACTTCCAGTACAGGCAGCAGATATTCCAGAGCCTTGGTCCGTTACTAGCAATTCAACTTGCTGCAAGCCACCATCAAGAGCAGAACAATCCACTGAACTAAACTCCAATTCAAAATCTACCAAAGTAGAATCTCCACAAGCATCCGTCGAGTTATTATTTATATCCTCTATGAGCAGCTCGCCATTACCTGAATCATCAAGATATATAATTGCATCTTTACAAATCGCTAGAGGAGCCATTTCGTTTGTGACAGTTAAACTTGCAGCACAAGTGCTAATATTTCCAGAGGCATCTTGTACCATTAGCTCTACACTTGTCTGACCCAAGTAATTACAATCAATTATAAGCGTATCAAAGCCAATATATCCGACTGAAGAACATGCATCATAAGACCCCTCTCCGAATAGTTCAGGAAGGAGCGTCAAATCAATATTATCAACTAATGCTGTATCTAAATCATTACAAAGTGCAACCGGTGCTGTTAGGTCGACTACCGCAATCAATGAAGTACAAACGGTATTGAGCCCTTGAGGGTCACCAATGGTCAAGGTTACAACAACTGCGTCTTCAAGGTTTGTACAATCGAACAGAGAAGGTTCAATCTGATAGTTAAAGCCAGAACATGAAATACCATCCCCCGAATAAACATCACTTAATGCTAATTCAAGATTTCCAGTTTCATCTAAAGCAAGTTCTACATTTGAATAACAACTCGCCTGCGGATTACTATTATCAAGTATGTTTACAGAGACAGTACAGGAATCTATATTATTGCTTTCGTCGCTAGCGTACAAGGTGACAGATTGAACACCGAGGTCATCACAATCAAAAATAGCCTGACTTACTTCCAAATCAAGCAAGGCACAGTTCTCCTCATAATTTTCCAAAAGTGAGGAAGGATCTAATGTTCCTGAATTATCTGAACCTATAAAGACTTCAGTACTTTGACAATACAAGTCAGGCGCTAAAAAGTCTAATACCGTAACTTCTGCCTGGCAACTTGTAATATTTCCAAACTCATCTGATACTGTCAAGGTTACCACTTCAGTCTCCCCGACAGCAGAACAATCAAATTGATTGGTTGACAAGTCCAGTGAAACTGATGTACAAAGATCAAATGAAGCTGAACCCACTGCATTCACATCTAATACAGCTTGACCATTCACATCTAATTCAAGATCAATATCATTACAAATTGCAATAGGAGGATAAACATCTATAATGGTTACAACTGAAGAACAACTAGCAGTATTTCCTGACCCATCTTCAAGCTCCACAAGCACATCAATGATGCCTAAATTAGAACAATCAAAGGAATAACTCTCTATTGCAAATTCAAGCTCCTCACAATTATCTGTAGCCTCCAATAAAAGCTGATCTGTATACACAAGGAGTGTTCCATCAAACTCCAATTCTAGTGTTAAATCAGCACATTCTATAACAGGTGCTATCTCGTCAATTACTAAAACTTGCGTTGTACAAGAATTTCCAATTCCTGAATTGTTCAACACACTCAATTCAACCGTATTAAAACCAAGGTGATCACAAGAAAACACTTCCTGGGAAAGAATAAATTCTGGAGTCTCACAAAGGACAAATGATCCTGCATCAACTGCTTCTAATTCCACTACTCCTACTCCACTTTCATCTAAAGCAACTGTTGCTTGTTTTACACAAACCGCAGCTGGAGTATCGTCATAGTCTACTAAAATGTCAACGTTACAATTAGAGGCATTGCCATTTTCATCACTTACCAGTATGGCAACAGAATTGATTCCTGCATCTGAACATACAAATGTCAATTGACTTGGACTTACCGCAGGATTGACGTCACAGTTATCACTCAATGAAGTAATCAATGAAGCAACAGCAATATCCACAGAACCATCTAAACCAATTGTGACTTCTGAATCTATACACTCAACTACAGGTGCAATTAAGTCTTCGATTAAAACATCAACAGAACAAGAACCTATATTACCCGAAGCATCTGTTGCTGTCAAGGCAACACTATTTAAGCCAATATTACTACAGGAGAACATCGAAGGACTAATTGCAAAAGACAAAGCATCCGAACAATTATCAATAGCTTCATTTAATAAATCAGTTGTTTGAAGATTAGCAAGACCGGATTGATCAAGTTCTATACTTACATCTGATAGGCAAGTCACCAAGGGTTGCTCGTTGTCAACAACAGTTACATTTGCATTACAAGTAGTGCTATTTCCACTATCAGAAACACCTGTTAAAAGTATAGCATTTATACCTGCCATTGTACAATCAAATGTTGAAAGACTCAGGCTTAGATCAAGATTACCGCAGCTTACTGAAGAACCACCATCAACATCCGACGGTGTAATTTCAACTTCACCCATAGCGTCTAGATTGACAGCAATATCAGTACAAAGCATGGACGGTATAGAGCCATCCAATATTATTAAGTCCGTTACACAGGCTTGTGTGTTCCCAGAGCCATCAATAACACTTAATGTTATACTCTGTGAACCTATATCATCACAATTGAAGGAATCATTGCTAAGGAATAATGAAATACCAGAACAATTATCTGAAGAACCATTATCGATTTCTAATGGATCCAATATATATGAACCATCTGTATCAAGATTAATCGATACGGAAGCATTACAAACTGCATTAGGAGGTATATTATCAATAACCGAGACCATTGAGCTACATGCTCCGGTATTTCCAGCAACATCAGTTCCCGATAGCACAACAGGGTTTACTCCTAAATCACTACAATTGAAAGATGAATTAGCCAGAAAAAAATCAAAATCACAATTGTCAAATGATCCATTATCCAAATCTGAAGCAACTAAGCTAGCAGTCCCATTAGCATCTAAATTAATTTGTACAGATGTATTACACAGTAATACTGGTGGTATCAAATCCTCAACCTGAATTACAGCTGTACAATCATCCGATTCACCAAGACCATTATCTACGGTCAAAACCACATCATTTGGTCCAACATTCAAACATTCAAAGCTAGAAACATCCAGCGTAAAACTTAGATTGCCACAATCAAAAGTAGACCCATTATCTACCTGAGCAGGATCTACATCAACGATACCAGAACCATTAAGAGCTACATCTATATCTTGGCAATTTGCCAATACAGGAGAAAAACTTTCAACAATGACTTGAGAAAAACATTGTGCTTGATTGCCACTAGAATCAAAAACTGTTAGCGTAACTATATTCGAACCAAGGTCATCACAATCAAAAGTAGTTTGATCCAAAATCATTGAACTCACAGAACAATTATCGGTAGACCCTGCATCAATCTGAGCGCTACTTATTTGAGCGCTACCATTACTTAATCCAACTACAAAACTTGGAATACAGGCTGCAGAAGGGCTTAGAAGATCTACAACAACTATCACTGAATTACAAGTTGCCGTATTTCCATTTTCATCTAAGACCAAAAAATTAACATCGTTTGGTCCGAGATCTGAACAACTTAATTCATCCGGATTAATAAAAACTTGGTCGATGGCACAATTATCGCTTGGACCACTACTTACATCAGTTTGTATTATTGCAACTGAACCACTAGCTCCAAGTTGAACCGTATTATTAATACAATTTGGTGAGGGTGCAATTTCATCTCTTATCTCTATCTGGTAGTCACAATTACTTGAATTACCTGCTTCATCTTCTGCTTGCCAATCTATTTCATAATATCCAACATCGAAATTAAAAGAAGAGGAAGATGTATATGCTGAATAAACCGCGCCTGCCAATGGATTCCCTGCAATATCGGTTTCTATAAATCGCCATAATAAATCCGGGTTCGTGGTACAATCATCCGTTGCAGTAGCTGCTGGTAAAGTTACATTCATAGAACAAGAAGAAGAACCAACAGGATAAAAGGAAGGAATGTTAAAAGGACAACTAATAACAGGTGCAGCGATATCTGTAGCACAATTGTCAGCCAAATCTGCCTCCCACATACCTCTACCATGAGTTGCTATCCTTAATTTATCAACTATGTAAGTAATTTCAAGTTCGTCCACAACCACATTTGGCAAACCTGTTCCGAAGCTAGCCCAACTGCCCGTATTTCCCGTTAAAGAATAAACCCCAACATCAGTCCCACAATAAATCTCATCCACTGAACCATCCCGGTACAATAAACAGTTAGCTGGCAAATTAGGTAGACCAGTACTCAGGTTGGACCATGAACTACCTCCATTGCTCGAAAAATATACTTTTTGGTTGTTTGTATATCCCGAAAAGGATACCCAAATTCTATCCTCATCTAGAGGATCTGTTATGATAGAGGTAATAGTTTTGTTTGGCAAATTACCAGTAATGCTAGAAAAAGAGATTCCCCCATTTATGGAGCGCAATATATTTTGTCCTCTTCCTAAATATATCACTGAGCTATTTGCCTTACAAACCTCCACTATTCTAAGTGTAGCTGAACTATTTAGATTACTAATTTGAGTGAATGAATTACCCGAATTTGTTGATTTATACAATTCCGTATACCCAACATATATATGGTTGGAGTTATTCGGATCTAAAACATAAGGAGTCACCCAGCCACCTGTATCGTTAACTTGATCAGGGTTTATGATCATAGAAAAATTATTTCCGCCATTTGTGGATTTTCGTATAGACCCATACTGAATAGCGGCATACATTATACTTGGATTAATTGGATTTATTATACATTCCATACCATCAGCTCCTACAACGTGTTTCCAATTATCAGATCCCGTGTATAGGTTTGTGCCATTGTCCTGCGTACCCCCTATTATTAAATTTGGATTAGTCTGTGATGTACTCAATTTATAGAATTGAGAAATTTGAAGACCTGAGGATTTATCCGTCCAATTATCTCCACCATCGCTAGAAACAAACACTCCCCCATCACTGCCACAATACAAATCACCATTGTAAATATTTAGGTAATGTATATCAGCATGTGTATAGCCGATACTATTCGGATACGTCCAGTTCGTCTGTATGGTATATGTAACTCCCCCATCGGTAGACTTCCAATTGTTTACTCCTCCTACCCACATTGTAGAAGCATCACTAGGATCTACAACAATGGCTAAATCATACCAACTTTGACCTGAACTATCTGAACCTGTTGGCGAATAGCCAAATATATTCGGACTATTTGCTTGCAATGAAAAGCTAGTTCCAGAGTTTGTAGATCGATACATACCTTTAAAAGTGGAGTTTGACTGCTTACCACAAACTAAATAAACCCAATTGGGTTGATCTGCCGAAACACCAATCTTATATCTATTCACTTGATTATCTGGAGGCAATCCAGAACTAATCTCTGTGAAGCTATTCCCTGTATTTGTGCTCTTAAAGAATTTATCATTTACTGCATAAATCACGGAGGGATTATTCGGTTTGAATGCAAGATCCTGTAAATTCTGAGAAGATACCACATTCCAAGATGTACCTCCATTCGTAGTCTTGTAAAGACCATTAGTTGTTGCAGCTAATAGTATATTGGAATTCGATGGATGCATAACAAGCCTTTTTATTCTCCTAGTTTGGGTAACTTGAAAATTGAGACCTGTTGTAGCCCAAGTATTTCCGCCATCCGTTGATTTTATAACACCTACAGAATATGTGTTTGAGGCATCTCCATCTCCAGTTGCCAGATAGATTATGTTTGAATTATTAGGATCAATCTGCATATCTGAAACTCCTAAAACTGCTTGATCATCGGTGAGACAATTCCATGTATTTCCGCCATTTGTAGATTTCCAAAGTCCACCTGCTGGAGCTCCAACATAAATTGTATTTGGATTGTTTGGATCAACCATCACAACATTTATACGACCTAGACCAGCATTCCATCCAGCTCCATCTGTCCAGGAAGTCGGTCCAATAGGAGTCCAAGTGCTAGTGGATGCAGATTTATTTGTGCTCTTACTTTTTTTAGCTACCTCCATTTCTTCCCAAACAGCCATTGGATTTGGCCACTTATAATCTGGATACAATCTTTGCTCGAAGAAGTGCTCAAAGCGCTTAAAAGGTTTATAACCACTAGATCTTTGATAGGGTTTATTTTGCCATTCTACCTCAAAAGTCTTTTTTACTTGCAAATAAGACCCTCCTTCTTCAAGCGTTTGAATCCATCTTTGAGCAGACAATTGAAAAGAAAAACCAGTAAGAAATACTAAGAATAAATGCTTAAACTTCATTGATCTAGATTTATAAAAATCAATCAAGAATACTTGATTGATTTCAAGAATTTATAGAAACAAAAGGAATTGGATTTGGGGTATGATTTGAATATAAAGAATCTTGTGGAGAGAATAAAAAATGAAGTATACTTTAGAGCTAATGTGTCTATTTTGACCTTATTGAGACTAAAAAAGGCAGTGCTTAAGCACTGCCTTTTTATTAATTCAATTTAATTAGCCTAGTCGTTTGACTTCCTTCAGCAGTGATAACTTCACAGAAATAAGGACCAGCTGGATAAAATTCTAAATCTATAGGTATGTCATGAGCACCTGCATTAAGACTTAAATCTTGTTTTACAACCAAGCTTCCGTCCATACTAAATACCTGAATAATCACTGGACTAAACCTAGTCAGTGTGATTTCCATTGTAGTACTGCTATTAAATGGATTTGGCTTAGATTTAAGCTTAGAAATTGGTGATATGATACTTTTCGCTCCAACAGTATTCTTGAGTTCGACGAATACAGGAATTTCTACAAAATTCGAGCTTTGATCAATCAACCTCAAGTCTAATTCATAAATGCCGTCCGCTTCATTACCACAAAAAGTAGCCCCTGAATCGAACTCTTGCGAATTATCACAACTATTAGGTAATCTGCGTATTAAAACACCATTAATTCCACAGTTGTCCGCCCCTTCTACTTCAAAATTCCCACTAGAAAGTATAGCATCCGCTCCATCAATGATTAGGGAAATAGTATCCTGATAAGAAAGAATAGTCGGTTCAATTTGATCATAAACATTTATAAGAGACTCACACTCATCTTCATTGCCATATGTATCTGTAATCGATAAAACAACAACATTAGGACTCGTCAGTATATCTGAACAATTAAATTCAGTCTGATTAAGAATTGCTGAAGTAGCCGGAAGTATATTGCCACAAAGATCACTAGAGCCATTATTAATATCATCAATCGTGATCGATGCATTTCCGTTTTCATCTAAATTAACTTCATGAATAGTTTTGCAAATTGCGTTTGGCTCAGTTTGATTATCAATGATAACTGACACCATACAAGTATCGAAACTTAGATTAGCATCAACAATAATAAGCTCAATTTCTGTCTCGCCTATATTATCACAATTAAGGATCAATGAATCGAAATTATAATAGATCAAGTTCCCAGTACAAACGTCATAAGAATCGCCATCTAACATTTCAGGATATATAACATAATCACTATTATCTGTCAAGGTGACATTTAAGTCTTGACATTCAAAGACTGGAGGTGTTTCATCCAATATTTGCACAGCGCAATCCACTTGACTACTTGACCCATTTTGGCCAGTAATAGTCAAGGTGACCGTTTGAGTAGGACCAACATCGGTGCAATCAAATATATTTGGACTAATTTCATAGCTAAAACCAACACATGAAAAACTGTTACCAGAAAAAATATCAATAAGCTCCAATTCCAGATTTCCATCATCTTCCAAAGCTACCTCTGACAAAGTAAAACACTCTGATATAGGGTTTGAGTTATCAGAAATGGTAATATCTATTGAGCATTCGTCCCAATTCCCACTATCGTCAGAAACAGTTAAAACGACTGAATTATTACTTCCAAGATCAGAACAATTGAATGTACTTGGAGAAACCGAATAAGATAAAGAAGAACAATTATCAAACGAACTATTGTTAATACTTTCCGCATCTAAAACTGCTACATTATCTGCGTTTACAAAGATTTCTGTTGTTTCACAAGAGGCCACAGGCGAAATCACATCCACTACAGTAACCATTGCCGTACAGATTGAACTATTTCCATTAGCATCACTAACAATAACCTCTACCGGCACAGCAGGGCCTATATCTGAGCAAGAAAAACTAAATTCAACAAAGGATGCTTTAACAGCGCAATTATCTGTTGAATTCTGTGTAAGCTGATCAGCACCTAATGTAGCTGTGCCTATTTGTCCTAATTCGACAATTGCAGCATTACATTGTGCATCAGGTGCAATCTCGTCAACAACTTCAACAAAGGCATTACAGGAATTCATATTTCCCGACTCATCCTCTACTAAAACCTCTACTAGATTAAATCCAAGATCAATACAATCAAAATTGTAAGTATCCTCGACAAGATTAACTGCTCCGCAATTATCAAGAGTTGAAATTATAAATTCTTGATACGAACCAGATGCAGTTCCAACCTCATCCAAGTTTACAACTACCAGCACATCTTTGCAAACAACTTCTGGAGCAGTAGCATCAACAACAGTAATGGTTGTAGAACAGATATCCATATCTCCATTAGCATTACTAACAAATAAGGAAAGCTGAGATGTACCTAAATCTGCACAAGTAAAAACATCCTGATTCAACTCTAATAAAGGTGTTTCACAAAGCACAGTTGACCCACCATCCACTTGTAGCACAGAGATTGATCCTTCACCATTGTCATCGAGCTCAACACTCAATTCAGAAACACAAATTGCTTCTGGAAAAGCATTATAATTGACGGTTACTTGCAAGGAACAAACTGTCGTATTTCCACTAATATCTGTAGCCAAAATATCCAATTCATTGATTCCTTGCTCTGCACAAGTAAATTCAAATGAAGCAGGTGATATGATAGGATTAGAATCACAATTGTCAATCATTCCTGTAATTAGCGTGCTAGTTTCTATCACCTCTGGAAGTTCGCTTGTTAATGTAATCGTTGCGTTGTTACAATTAAATTCGGGTCCCGTATTATCCAAGATGGTTACATTCGTATTACAGGAATTGGAATTATTAGAATCATCAATTGCAATTAATTCAACTTGAATTGTGTTCCCTTCGTCTGTACAATCAAAACTTGATTGATCGATGGAAAGCGTTGGGCTTGTAGTACAATTATCACTTATAGAACTTAGTAATTCCATAGGTGTAAGAAGAACATTGCCACTAGAGGATAGCTCTAAATCTAGATTAGACAAACAATCAATTATCGGAGCGTCTGTATCCTGAATCATTACTACTGCTGTACAAAAATCTGTACCTCCCATATCACCAACACCTGTAAGTGTAACATTATTTGTTCCCAAGTTCAGGCAATCAAACGCATCGATATCAAGAGAGAGCTCAAAAGAACCACAAGCAATTTCAGAACCTGCATCAATCGATTCTGGAAGTATAGAAATCGATCCACTAGCATCCAAGGACACCGATAAATCCGAACATTCCATATCAGGTACAGAACCATTAGATACATTTAGTGTAAAATTGCAATTAGCAGAATTTACAGGAATAGAATTATCACTGACCGACATTGTCTGAGTGCTTATACCCAAATCTGCACAATCAAGCTCGTATATACTCAGTGAATAAGATATAATACTACAATTATCAGAAGATCCACCATCAACATCCGAAGGACTTAGTGTAAATAAACCGTCGGAAGCAAGGCTGACAAAAACAGTATCTATACAATCTGCCGTCGGCGATATTCCATCTTTAATTAGCACAGATGTCGAGCATGTCGAAGATAAACCTGATTGATCTTCTCCTGTAATAACCACAGAATTTGTACCCAAGTTTGAGCAATAAAATGTGTCCTGAGATAAGGAGAATTCAACAGAACAATTTTCAAATATCCCAAAAACAAAATCGTTGGGATCCAGCTCCACGAATCCACCAGCATTAACAAAGTAGGTTTCCTGCTGACATTGAAAAAATGGTGGCAAATTATCACTAACGGTCACCATTGCCTGACAGGTATCTTGCATCTGTCCATCATCAACAGTCAACACCACTAAATTCAATCCAAGATCCATACAATCAAAATCGGATATATCTAATGAAAAACTTAAACTAGGACATGAACAGCTTGATCCATTATTGATCATAGTAGTATCAATACTTGCTAAACCATCTCCATCAAGAAATATTTCAGCATCCTTACAAGTCGCTACAACACCATTATAATTTATAGCTCCAAATTGATTAAATGGCAAAAAGCTAGGGCAATCAACTTCATTATTTGTCTGAACAGATTGCTCGACCGATTTTTTCGTATAAAACTCAGCTGAGTCACTATTATTTAAGCTTTCATCATTACAAAGGTCTTTCACCTCGTATTTCTCTTCTGCTAATTCCAACTTACTTACAAGCTCTGTCGTTGGAAGCATTTGAAATGCAAAACTTGAACATCCTACAAGAAACAAGAGGAAGTTTCTAAAATTCATATCACATGATTTTGAGTTAATAAATTAGGGTACTGAAAACCGACGAGTAGTTAATGATCAATTGTTTTTATATTCTATAAATATGAATACAAAAAAATATGTTCGAAAAAAATCAAAAAAAAGACTTAAATACAGTCGAAAAATATAAAAAATTCTATGTTTTTTAATTTAATACTTTAATTATTCATATAACTACTTTTTATTTTTACTAAAGCGAAGGAGTAATTTTCTTCTTACATTATGATTTAAAAAAAGTTTCCTAACTTACTTTTCTAATTTTTAACCTAGGCAAAGGACATTTCCAGGCATGAGCAACCAAAAAAAACCGATTCTTACCTATCTGTACACCTTCACTGAAAATCTTTTTTTGGCACAGGTTCCTTTTACCGACTATATATGTCTCGGTGATTCAAGAACCCAAGTCATTGAGGAAATCCGAAAGATTATGGCAGCAGATAATTATACCCAGCTGGAGATCGACTATATGTCAAACTTTGAATCAGAACTTCTAAATGGGCAAATCATTGATGAAAACCTGGATTCAGTAAGCCCAAGCGTTCCCTTAGAACTAGAGGTTTTTAAGCTCAATGAAGATAAACAAGAAGGGCACACTGGATACCTACATAACTATATTGGTCATTTAAATGCACCAAAAAAATTACGAAAGGCCTTACTCAAAAGCCTCAAATTGCACTTAGGCGATGGAGAACAAACCCTTGCAAGGTTTTTATTAAATAAAAAAGTAGAAAATATTTTTATTGACGTCGTACGCAGTGACGAACCAAAAATAGAGGACTTCTCATCAGAAAAACCTTTGGAAAATGCGGAACAAATCATTTTCCCAAATCAATTTAATACAGGAATAAATCAACTCAAAAACAATGCTTGGGAAGTAGATTCTTTCATTCAAAAGATCAAGAATATTCTTGCGCATCAAAATGAAAATGTAATCCTTTGTGGACCCGTTGGTAGTGGCAAAAGTAGTATAATATATCAGGCAATAAAAGAAGCTCTTGTAAGCGAAAAACAAAATGCAAGATACTATAGAATGCATGCAAGAGGTATCAAAGGAAAAGCTAAATACATTGGTGAGAAAGAAAAAAACATCGAAACCCTTATCAATAAGCTTAGTCAGAATGCAGGAACTTTATGGATTGATGAGATCATTGAAATGTTTGAAGGAGAGCCGGATACAAGTACGCCTGCTATCTTACGAAAGTTTCTAAAAAGAGGTCAACTAAAGATTATTGCAGAGCTTACAAAATCTGAGCTCTTATTCATACAAGATTTTCTACCCTCCTTCCTTTCTTATTTCCAGATTATATATATCGACGAAATGGAAGATGAGCAGTTGGATAAAGTCTTGGAAAAACTACAAGAGACTAGTCGATCTGAATTTAATATAGAGATTGATACGGAAGCTCTTTTCTTGTCTAAAAGGCTACTCAAAAGATTCTCGCCATATGAAGTGTTTCCTGGAAAAATATTAAGGTTTTTCACAGAATGCCTATCAAAAGCACAGACCCAAAAAATATCGCGGATTAACAGGGATTTAATCATAGATTTATTCTGCAAGCGCACAGGAATAGCGGAGCTTTTTATTCGGGATGAAATAAAACTTGAAGACAATAAAGTCAAAGCCTTTTTCAGTGAAAAGATTGTTGGTCAAGAACACGTAGTTGATCGACTGATAAATATTATTCGAATCTTTAAAACAGGACTAAACAATCCCAACAAGCCTATTTCCACCTTTTTGTTTGCAGGACCAACAGGTGTTGGAAAAACTGCTTGTGCAAAAACACTGGCTGAATTCTTCTTTGGGGTGGATGATAACAATCCGCCTATTATCAGAATTGATATGAGTGAATTCCAAATCCCAGGAGATTTGAGAAAACTTTTAGGGTCTCAATCTGATAGTGGTCGCTTGATCAAAGAGGTTAGGAACAGACCTTTTTGTGTTTTACTATTTGATGAAATTGAAAAAGCGCATAGTTCAATCTTTGACAACCTGATGAACCTACTGGATGAGGGCCTTATGAAAGATAACCGAGGCCGACCAATCCATTTTAAGAATACAATCATCATTATGACTTCCAATATCGGTGCTCAATCTCTTTCCTCCATTGGTTTTCAAGAAACAGATACCTCGGTGGTTAAGTACCAATCAGCAATGCGGGCATTCTTTAGACCAGAATTCCTAAATCGTATTGATGAGATATTGACCTTCCACTCTTTAAATCCAGATCAGGTAAAAGAAATTACAGCCATTGAACTTAGTAACTTAAATGAACGATCGGGGCTTAAATCTAAGGGCATAAAACTAGAATACGATGCCCTTCTGATCAACTACCTAGCAAGCATAGGTTTTAATAAAAAAATGGGTGCAAGACCTCTTCAACGTGCAATTGAACATCAATTGGTACGTGCAATATCATTGTATCTAGTCGCAAATCAAGGTGTTGAAAATTGCACCTTACATTTAAGTTATGACAATGAAAAAATTCAGATAAAGCGATAAGGAATTTATGGATATAACGCTTGAAACCTTTAGACTTGTCGCTTCGGTTTTGGTATGCGTAGGTGTACCCATCCTTTCAATGAGATTAGAAAGAAAGAACAAACTATTCGTTTGGTTAAATCCTATTATACTCTGCTATGCAGCAGGATTAATATCCAGTCTTTTCCTTTTTCAGGAATCAAACAAACAGGTCTTGGAGGGTATCATGAATGTTGCTATACTACTAGCTATTAGTTTACATCTACTCAACACTAAATTAAGCAGCATCAAAACCTATGGAAAAGATCTAATCATTGCCTATCTTATATGTGTTCTTTTAGCAGGATTCTTTAGTACTATTCTCTGTATAATTAATCAAAACAAACTGGCTGAGTTCGACATCTTGAGTGGAATGTTTGCAGGGCTTTACAGTGGTGGAAACCTTAACCTAAGTGCTGTTGGAAAAAGTCTAGGAGGATCAAATGAGCTCATTACCTCAGCCCTATATGCTGACATCTTTTCAGGAACACTATTGATTCTTTTCCTAATTAGTTTGGGTCCACATTTTTATGGTTTATTCCTTAAAAAAGGGAAAACAACTGAACCCTCAACTATGCCAAAGGGATCCAATACAGAGGGCTTTTTTGACAATCCAGGCTCGAATCTTAAAGGAATCCTAATTGGGTTTTCAATCCTGCTTCTTTCTTTAATTCCTTTAGCTATTCCAGGTTTGGATGAATCCAACAAAACACTTGCTACCTTTTTACTTATTAGTGTTATTAGTTTGGGTATTGGCCAAACCAACTTTGTCAAACCATCTTATCGGTTTGAACGATCAGGTGATTTTTTCCTACTCATATTCTGCACCTGTATTAGCCTTAATGTTGATCTAGCTGAATTATTAAAACTTTCTAAAGATTTGCTTCCGATTATAGCAATCCTTATCCTCTGCATTATGTCTAGCCATATACTCCTTTGTCGGCTTTTCAATATTGATAGAAATAAAACAATGGTTGCCTTTGTTGCAGCGCTTTATGGCGTTCCATTTATTAGCCAAATAACGAATACCCTAAAAGCTCCATCTCTTTTGTCTGGAGGCATAGGTCTTGCCGTCTTAGGTATGGCTATTGGAAATGTTTTTGGAATAGCAATTGCTTTTATCACTAAATATTTTGCAGGATTAATATAAAAGTCCGTTAATTTTGTTCTTGATATAACTTATAGTCAAAAAATAGGTTAATCTTGAAAAGAATTAAACGGATATGAATAAAATTCAACGGTTGGTATTAGTAGTTGTAGTTGTGGGTTTGAACATACAGCTTAATGCACAAAAATACAGTAACGAATTTTTATCAATTGGAGTCGGTGCACGAGCTCAAGCAATGGGCTCTTCAGTAGTAGCATCCTCTTCAGATGCATTTTCCATATTTTGGAATCCAGCTGGACTAGTTGACATCGAAAATAACGGTTTACAACTGGGTATCATGCATGCTGAATGGTTTGCTGGAATTGGTAAACACGATGTTTTTTCCTTTTCGATGCCGATGCAAAATAAGAATAGTCGTCTTGGCTTTGGTTTTGTGCGATTTGGTATTGACGGAATTCCAAACACCTTAAGCCTATATAATGATGATGGAAGCATTAACTATGATAATATCGTAGAATTCTCTGCATCTGACATGGCTTTCTTTGGTGGTTTTGGATCTAAAAAAGAATTGACAAATGGATACCTCAACTATGGTTCATCTGTCAAAATAGTTCGAAGAGTAATAGGTTCTTTTGCCAACTCTTGGGGCTTTGGTTTAGACTTTGGTGCTCAGTATCACAGAAACAATTGGAAAATAGGTGTTTTATTGAAAGATATCTCAACAACCGTGAATACTTGGTCCATAAACTTTACAGACCAAGAGAAGGTAGTTCTTTTGGACAGTGGGAATGAACTACCAGGTATTCGATCCAATGAAATAACAAAGCCTTCCATCAACATTGGACTCGGTAGAACATTTGAATTTGAAACCTTTTCCATTTATCCTGAGATTGGTTTCAGTGTCACAAGCGATGGCCAACGAAACACCTTAATATCAGGAGATCCCTTTAGTGTAGACGCACAAATTGGATTAGAATTATTGTATAAGGATTTTTTATTCATTCGTCTTGGTGCGAATCAGTTTCAGAGGAGTACAGATTTTGATGGGACTGAAAGTATTATTCTAAAACCAGGTATAGGAACAGGCTTTCTGATAAATGCAATTGAACTAGACTATAGTTTTACAAATCTAGTGACGGACAATGCATTATACTCACACATAATTTCACTTAAGATCAATCTAAAAGAAAATAAAGACAAATAAATGTATTTGTAAACTTTCATATTTACCAAAAAGCAAATACTTTTGAGAAATACACAAGTACCTAAAGTTATTGGGTCTATACTTACTTAAATAACGGGTCGGATTTGGTGTAACTAGGGCGGGCCTCAATCTGCAAAGACTTTGCATAGCAAACAAGGGGATTACTGAACTA
Organism: Saprospiraceae bacterium; assembly: GCA_029252685.1. Classification (GTDB taxonomy): domain Bacteria; phylum Bacteroidota; class Bacteroidia; order Chitinophagales; family Saprospiraceae; genus AM-2324. The sequence goes on from JAQXAY010000172.1 coordinate 16,811, forward strand.
CATCAACTGCCTAAATCTTGAATACTGGGGTCCAAATAACACCTGGGGTGCTTGTGTTTATTATAATCTTGGAGGAATTACATTTTTAAAATGTCCGTTCATATTGATCTTTCGCATTATAATTTCTCTGACCTTTTCTTCTGGCATGATGCCATTGATATATTCTATCAAATAGCCAATACGCTCCGATTCTTTTTTAAGACATATAAGATCATATTCTTGCTTGAGTGAAAGGCCTAAAACATGTCCAAGCGAAAAAGAAACAGGTTTCAAAATCTCAGAAACATTTAGCTCCTTTACCTCAAGTGATCGAAAAAGAATATTAACCTTTTCTACCAATTTATGAACTTCAAAATCGTCTTGGTCATTTATTAGAAAATAAGGATTAATTTGGCCCACATCACAATTGAATTTAGTGGCTTTATCTTTTATAGAGTCTATTTCAAATAAGCCGACAGCTATTGTCTTTATATCCCTTTCGCCACTATCGTACTCATTAACAATTTCTAAAACCTTCATTTCTGTACCCACCCGCATCATCGATTCATCAATAAATGCAGGTATTCCAAAGGTATTTCCAGACCGAATACAGTCCTCTACCATGGACAGATATTTTGGGTCAAAAATATGTAAATTCAGCTTTTCATCTGGAAAAACGACTAAGCGAAGTGGAAATAGTGGAATTCTCATTTTATTTATTAATTCTATGCACTAATAAGAACCAATTAATGGTTATATATTTTGTATATTCTTCGAAATCGAATTAGTTACCATTTTTAGTTTTTTTTTTATTCCAAATCATCATGCAACTAACAAAAAATCATTTTAAAGGAATTATTGTAGGGTTTTGCCTACTGCTTACATTTTCCTGCTCAAAAAACCAGATTGATACAAACGTTATAGACACCGCCCTAAAAAAGTACGTTTACGCTTACACCAAAGGCATAATCTCCTCCAAATCAAACATTCGAGTATATTTTGCAAATTCTATCGTAGGTGATGATCAACTTTTCAAAGAACTAAAGTCAGCTTTTAAATTCAAGCCAAGTATTTCTGGTAAAATGCACTGGGAAGATTCAAAAACACTTGTATTTGTTCCTGATAATAAATTAAAATCAAACGAGAATTACGCGGTCAGTTTAGACCTAAAACAATTTATTCCCAATATTGAGGAAGCCGATAATTCCCTGAACTTTAGTTTCAGTACCAAAGCATTGAATTACACGCTTTTTGAAGATGGATTAACCTTTTATAGAGATGGCAATCAAAAGAAAGTTCATGTAAATCTGAACATACAGACCTCTGATGCAATAGATACTGATGCCCTAAAGCAAATGCTACGCATTGATGTAGAGGAGGATCAGATGGAATGGACCTCCAATGCAACAGCCACCATGCACAAGCTCAAAATATCTGGCTTCACTCAAACGAGCAAAGAGCAGGAACTTAGAATAAAACTGTTCCCATCTAAAGTTGGTATTAATCAGGATGATGAGACCTTAAATGTGATTATTCCTGAAAAAGGACCTTTCAAATTGATCAACCTGATTCAAGATCCAAATTCCAATCAGAATTTCAAACTCATCTTTTCTGACGAAGTATTACAGGGACAAAACCTTAGAGGATTAATAAATATAAGAGGTACGAACACTTCCTTAGAGTTTGACATTGATGGAAATACCATTACGGTATTCCCTAAGAACAATATCAAAAATGAAATTTCAGTCCAAGTTAACAAAGGCATCAAATCTGCTTATGAAGAGGCTCTTTCTATCGATCAAGTTTGGGATTTAAATTACAAAATACAAAACCCTCAAATTGAGATTACAGATGATGGAATTATTGCCTCGGATATAGATAAGACACTTCTTTCTTTCAATGCAATAAACCTTAGTAAGGTCGATGTAGAGATCTTCAAAATTTATGATAATAATATTCTGCAATTCCTACAAACAAACAATCTTGATGGAGGCTATGAATTAAAACGAGTAGGAAAGATTGTCTTCAAAGGTGCTGTTTCATTGAGCGAACTTAACAAAACAGCCTTGCAAAGAGAATGGTCTAACTACGCCTTAGACTTATCCAATTTTATTTCAAAAGAGCCTAATGCAATTTACCAAGTCCGCATTGGATTTAGACCTGGCTATGTAGCATCTGGCTTACCTGCTAACGAACAAATAGAATGGACGGACTATGAAAAAGGATTAAGTAATGATCTTCCAAATAACCAATACAACTCAAATGCTTCTGAAAAAAGTATTATGGATATGTATTATGGACCTAGAGGATACTACAGAAAATACTCTTGGAACAATAGAGAGAACATGGATTATCCTGAATACTATCATTCCAATAAGTTTGTATCTAAAAATATTATAGCATCTAGCATAGGTATAATTGCTAAACGCACTAGTTCTGATAGTTATGTTTTCCTTTTGAATGATCTAAACACAACTGCTCCCCTATCCGGTAAAACAGTTCGAGTATTTGATTATCAACAACAAATCATACAGGAAGCGACCACTGATGCAAACGGAATGGCAATTGTAAAAAATGCAGAAAATGCATTTGTTGCAGTGGCCTACTCGGATCAGAGCAATGGATTTATAAAACTTGACAATAGAACCAGTCTTTCAACGGCATCATTTGAAGTGGGAGGTACCGTTTCCAAAGAAGGATTCAAAGGGATGTTCTATGGTGAAAGAGGAGTTTGGAGACCTGGAGATAGTTTATTTGTCAACTTCATACTGCAAGACCCTAAGGATGAACTACCAGCAGATTATCCGGTAAGTTTCAAGTTTTACAACCCTAAGGGAACAATGGTCAACGAGATGGTTGCCTCTGATAATACAGGAGGTATATATCCTGTTCATCTAGCAACAGCCTCTGAAGATATTACAGGAACTTATAGATTAGTAGCGCAGGTTGGAACCTCCAATTTTACTAAATATTTGAAGGTAGAAACCATTAAGCCAAACCGCTTAAAGATTAAATATGCGCTTCCAGAGCAATTATCCGCATTAAACGAGCCTTATTCTGAAAATCTTCAGGTAAACTGGTTACATGGTTCTCCTGGTTCAAACCTTCGAACTCGGGTAGAACTTCAATTCTCCAAGGCCGCAACAAGTTTCAAATCCTTTGATGAGTACAAATTCAATGACATAAACAGGTATGTACCAGGAAATACGAATGTACTATTTGATCAAAAACTAGATGCTGATGGAGTAGGAAAAATTGTCAAAAAATTCTGGAATAAAAATCCTGTTCCTGGTAAGATGGAAGCTAGAATTAAAATTACAGCTTTCGAGGATGGAGGAAATTTCAGTACATCAACACTAAGAAGACCTTACAGTCCCTATGATCGTTATGTAGGTATTCGAGTGCCTAAAAACGAATATGGATATAATATCATCTTGAAAAACAGAGATACTCCAATTGATGTTGTTTGTGTTGACAATGAAGGAAAGTCCGTAGGCGACAGGTCCATAAACTACGCAGTTTATAAAGTAAATTGGTCTTGGTGGTGGTCAAGAGGAAACGATAACTCTACAAATTATATAAATAGATCCTCAACTGTCCTTTTATCTTCTGGATCTGTAAAAACCAATAGCAAAGGAAAGGGAAGCTTCGATGTAAAGGCAGAAACTTGGGGTAGATATATGATCAGAGTTTGCGATAACAATGATCACTGTACTACAGATTTTGTTTATGCAGGTTCGCCAGATTATAATGAAATACAGGATTCAGAGGATATCAACTTGCTTAGCATGAAACTTGATAAGCCAAGCTATGAACCTGAAGAAACTGCAACTATAGAAGTACAAGGAGCTGATAATGCACGTTTCCTGGTCAGTATAGAAAAAGGAGGTGATGTACTAAGTACTACATGGGTAGATGCTAAGGCAGGAAGTAATGAGATTGAATTAAAGATCAAAAAGGAATGGGCACCGAATGTATATGCATCTGTATACATGCTTCAAGGTAATCAAACAAAAGCTAATGATCGACCATTGCGAATGTTTGGAATCACTCCTATCATGGTGGAAGACCCAGAATCTAGACTTAGCCCAGTTATTAGTTCAGTAGACCAAATAGAACCACTACAAGAATTCGAAGTAGAGGTAAAAGAAGAAGATGGTAAGCCTATGGCTTATACAATAGCGATTGTCGACGAAGGCTTGTTAGATATTACAAACTTCAAAACTCCAAATCCATGGAATTACTTCTATCAAAAGGAAGCACTTGGAGTACGTTCTTACGATATATATGAGTTCGTTCTTGGAAGATTCTCCGGACAGATGAATAATATCATTGCCGTAGGTGGTACAGCAGAGTTAAAAGAGGCAGAAGCTGATAAAAAAGATGCCAATAGATTCAAACCTGTGGTCATGACTGCTGGACCATTTTATGCTAAAAAGGGTCAAAACAAAAAGCATACGTTCACGATGCCAAATTATCTTGGGTCTGTCCGAGCAATGGTAGTAGCGGTAGATGATGAAAGTTATGGCTCTTCTGAAAAAACGATAACAGTGAATCAACCAGTTATGGTACTTAGCACGCTTCCTAGAGTACTTGGTACTACTGAAAAGCTTAGCATACCTGTCACTGTTTTCAACAATACCAATAAGGATGCTAATGTGCAGGTTACTGTATCGGAAAAATCCAAATTGGTACAGTTTACTGAAGGTCAGAAACAGACTGTGAATGTAGCCGCAAATGATAACACCCTCGTCTATTTCCCTGTTGAGGTACTAGACGCTGTAGGTATTGCCTATTTTGATGTTCAAGCCAAGTCAGGTAATAATAAGAGTAGTCAGCAGGTAGAATTGGAAATAAGGAATCCAAATCCTATTCAGAAAAGTCTTGATTTCATTGCTTTGAATGCAGGTGAAAGTCACTCCTTTGATTACTTAGCCTCTGGGGTAAAGGGAACAAATAAGGTACTCCTGGAAGCTAGTAATTTCCCAGATCTAAATATGAATAACCGTTTGGACTACCTAATCCGATATCCTTATGGATGTCTTGAACAAACGACATCATCAGTATTCCCTCAGCTTTATCTATCACAGATACTTGAGCTTAGTGAACAAAAAGAAAAGGAAATAGACGCAAATATCAAAGCGGGAATCGATCGATTAACTCGATTTATAACCCCGTCGAATGGATTCACCTATTGGCCTGGACAGGATAATTATTACAATACTTGGGCAAACAGCTATGCGGGTCACTTCTTAGTAGAAGCTAAAGCAAAAGGGTTTGAAGTACCAAGAGAACTCTTTAATAGCTGGCTGAGATATACTAAAGGTGCCTGCCAATCTTGGTCAAGTAACAAGGTCAACAGCGCCTACAGTCAAGCCTATGCGCTATATGTACTTGCATTAGCAGGAGAAGCAGATCTTTCCGCGATGAATCGACTAAAAGAATCTCAAATCCTTAAAGGGGATGACCGAACACTGCTTGCAGGAGCATACATTGTTATAGGTCAGAAAGAAATAGGCAATAGTCTATTAAGTCAAGCGAAGTGGGGAGAAATGAACAACAATGGTAACTATCGCTACAGATATTATGGTTCTGTACTTAGAGATCAAGCTTTATTACTCGAAATTTATACCAAGAATGATCCAAAAGACAAAAAGACCTTAGATCTAGCTAGACATATAGCCAAAAAACTGAACTCTAATTATTACTACAATACACAGACGCTAGCCTTATCGCTGAAGTCTATTGGCCAATTATTGGATTTGAATGGTTCTGGAGAGCAGTCTAAGTTTATTGTAAGCCAAAACAAAGGGGATGAAACAGCATATAATTTTGAAAAATCATCCATCTCTGTTGATAATTTACAAGCTGCAAACGGAACAATTACCGTGAAAAACACGGGCAAAAATGTGCTCTACTTTAACTTGATAAAATTCGAACAGCCATTACAAGCAGATGAGCTTGAACGTTCGTCTAATCTATCTGTAAATGTAGAATACCTCGGAAAGGATGGTAAATCCATAAATCCTTCGAGCCTAGAAATGGGGACTGAATTCCTTGCAAAGGTCACGATCAGAAATATTGGAAATGAAGATTATTATGAAGACTTAGCGCTAAACCAAACGTTCCCATCAGGTTGGGAAATCATTAACGAGCGTATGGATAATCTTTCTTCTGGATACTCCAATAGTGGACATGATTTTAGAGACATAAGGGACGACCGGATCTATACCTTCTTCAGACTAAACAGAAACAGTACGAAGGTATTCTACACTAGACTTATTGCTACTTATGAAGGAAACTATTATGAACCAGCTACTAGTTGCTCCTCGATGTATCGAAATGATATATTTGCGAGTAAACCAGGGAAATGGATCAAAGTAATTCCATCTATAAATCAATAAAAAAAAGGAAGGTCTTAGGGCCTTCCTTTTTTATTATACCCAAGCCTTTTTTTGGATTTTATTATATTGAGAAAAACTAAAGCCATTACTAAACTTATGCGAATCTATTTAACGATTCTTTTAAGCATCTGCCTTCTTGCATGTGCTGACAAGAAACCACAAACTCAATCTGAAGGAACAGATACACTTCAGTCCGAAATTCAAAAAACAGCCAAGGCAATAGACGGTATGGTTGTAAGTGCCCATCCATTAGCGACAAAAGTTGGCCTTAAAATCTTAAAGCAAGGAGGAAATGCCTATGACGCAATGGTTGCCAGCCAATTTGCGCTGGCAGTTGTGTATCCAAGAGCTGGCAACATTGGCGGAGGAGGCTTTTTTATTGCCCGTCTGAATGATGGAGCAAGCCTATCGCTTGACTTTAGAGAAAAAGCACCTTCTAAGGCATCAAAAGATATGTACTTGGACCAGGAAGGCAATGTTATTCCTAAAGCAAGTAGTTACGGACATTTAGCAGTTGGTGTCCCAGGGACAGTTGCAGGCCTATTTGAAATTTATGATCGTCTAGGATCTTTTGAAAAATTTGAAGATCTAATTCGTCCAGCCTATGAATTAGCATCAAATGGCTTTGCGATCTCAGCGACTGAAGCTGATCGCTTGAACCAATATCGACCCGATTTCTTAGAGCAAAATACGACATCGAATCAATTTATAGAGACAGAACTATGGAATGAGGGTGATACCCTAGTACAAGAAGATCTAGCTCGAAGTTTGGCAAGAATAATGAAGGCGGGCACAAAGGGATTTTATGAAGGGAAGACCGCTGAATTGATTGTAAAGGAAATGGAGCGTGCAAATGGTTTGATCAGCTTAGAGGACCTAAAAAATTATAACCCTATATGGAGAACACCTCTAAAAGGTTCTTTCAAGGAGTATGATATAATCTCTATGCCTCCCTCCTCTTCTGGTGGTATCGCTCTAATTCAAATGTTGAGTATGCTTGAGAATTTAAAACCAGAGGAACATAAATTCCAATCTCCCTTGGCCATAAATGCACTTACTGAAACGATGCGAATTGCTTACGAGGATAGAGCAAATTATCTTGGGGATGCAGATTTCCATCCTGTTCCAGTAGATAGTCTTTTAAACAAAGCCTATCTGGATAAAAGGCTTAGTGCATTTAGCTATGGAAATGCGGGAAGATCAAATCCAAATGCACACTCAGGTATACGATTAGAAATCGAAAGTTTTGAAACAACACATACCTCAATTGTAGATAGTGAAGGGCATGCTGCATCGCTTACAACAACCTTAAACTCAAACTATGGCTCAAAAATCCTTGTGGGCAAAGGCGGATTTTTTCTTAACAACGAAATGGATGACTTCTCAGCAAAACCAGGAGTTGCTAATCAATACGGCTTAGTTGGATCAGAGGCAAATGCTATTGCGCCTAATAAAAGAATGCTAAGCTCAATGACCCCTACAATCATAGAAAAAGAGGATGAACTCTATATGATTTTAGGTACTCCTGGTGGTTCTACAATTATCACCTCAGTGCTCCAAGTATTTTTAAACACCGCCATCTATAACATGGATCTTAATGATGCTGTACAATCTGGTCGTATTCACCATCAATGGCTTCCAGACATGATCATGTACGAAAAAGGTAAAATGGACTCAATAAGTCTAAAGGAATTGAACGATATGGGCTACAAACTTGTAGAAAAAAATACAATAGCAAAGGTAAAGGCAATCCAAGTTCTTGAGGATGGAACATATTATGGGGTTGGCGATGAGAGGAATCCAGATGATCACGCAGAGGGAATAAATTTTAATTAACAGCTGATTAACAAAAATTGATTAGCTCTTATGAAATAAACCGTATTTATTTTTTCATATTTGAATTATATCGAGCCGTAAACATATTTTATTTTGGAAAAAACCATAGAGCAGTATAATGAGCAGTTAAATAAGTGTCGATCCCTTTTCGAAAAGAAAACGCAGGATTATGGCACTGCTTGGCGTATACTAAGACCTTCCTCTCTGACCGATCAGCTACTGATAAAGGCCAATAGAATTCGCACAATAGAAGATCAAGGTGCGCAAAAAGTAAATGATCCCATAGATGGAGAATATATAGGATTGGTAAACTACAGTCTAATGGCGCTCATTCAACTTGAACTACCTAAAGATGCGCCCATTGAACTTGATCCAAAGCAGGCTGTTGAACACTTTAATACTAAGGCAGCACTTTGTAAGGGTCTTATGGAAGCAAAGAACCATGACTACGGCGAAGTATGGAGGGATATGAGACGATCTTCATTGACAGACCTCATCCTCCAAAAGCTATTTAGAATAAAACAAATAGAAGATAATGAAGGGGCAACAATAGTATCTGAAGGGCTTGATGCCAATTACAGTGATATTGTAAACTATGCCCTATTCGCTTTGATAAAAATTGATGAACAATCAGATAAATAAATAAATCATGAGTTTTACATTAGGAGAATTATTATTCTGGGTTGGCGTTTTTGCAGTAGGCATAACCGCGGCTATGCTATCTTTAGCAAAGGATAGAATAAAAAATCTACCAATCAGTTTTCTTCAGAATTATGTTGGTGTTCTTTTTTTAGTTTCGGGAGCAGTAAAAGCTATTGACCCATTAGGTACCGCCTACAAGATGGAGCAATATTTTGCAGAATTTGAAGCTACATTCTCCAATACTTGGCTAGATTTCATGGCTGGAATTTTTCCTAAACTTGCAGAGGTATCGATTGGTTTTTCTGTAGTTATGATTGTCTTTGAGTTAGTCCTTGCCATTATGCTTATACTTGGTACCAGACTTAAAACAACTTCGATTGCCTTTGCACTCTTGGTTGTATTCTTTACCATACTTACAGGTTTCACCTACTTGACAGCTTATGTACCTTCGGGCGTTAATTTCTTTGATTTTGGAAATTGGGGTGCTTTCAAAGAAACAAATATGCGGGTAACCGACTGTGGTTGCTTCGGTGATTTTATTAAACTAAAACCTTTTACATCTTTCCTTAAAGATGTGTTTCTGCTGATTCCTGCTGTACTATTCATCTTTGCAAGAAATCAAATGCACCAAATTGGTAGTAAAAAGTTAAGAACAGTAATAAGCTACGGATCTATACCAATTCTACTCATCTATTGTTTCAGTAATTACGTTTGGGATATCCCAGGAGTTGATTTCAGACCTTTTGCAATAGGAAAGGATGTGCGCACAACCAAGGATATAGAGATGGAAGCTCAAGCAAGTGTTCAAGTAACCGGTTACATACTCACTAAAAAAGATGAATCTGGAAACACACTTGAAACTGCTGAGATGAGCATGGATCAGTATCTCAAGGATTATCAAAAGTATTCAAAAGATGCGGGTTGGTCTGCTGAACAAATCACGAGTAAACCAGCTATTGAATCTACAAAGATATCAGACTTTGAAGTACAGACTGTCGATGGAAATGACGCTACTGATAATATTCTATTCGAAGAAGGCTATTCGATTATGATTCTAGCTCACAAGCTAAAATACGATTCCGAATCTGTCCAAGTCATGGTCAAAGACACCATTACTCAACTAGATACTATCCAAGTCAATACTGACTCTATGTATATCCAAGAATCTATTGTTGAGATTGTAGATAAAGAAGTGGTCAACACATCCTATACTTGGCCACAGACCTACTTGAACACCTATAAAGAAGTTGCTACACCGTTCATTAAAGCTGCTCAAGAAGCGGGTATACCTTGTTATGAGGTAGTTGGCCTTACTGAAGCTGGCATGCTCGAAGCATTCAAAAAAGAGGTAGATATAGATATACCTTTCTATATGGCTGATGATATCCTCTTAAAAACCATTGTTAGGTCTAATCCAGGCTTTGTACTTTGGAAAGATGGAAAAATCATCTACAAATGGCATCATAACAAACTGCCATCCTTTGAAGAAGTAAAAAACACATACATCAAATAAAAAAAAGCTGCCCAAATGGGCAGCTTTTTTTCTTTAAGTATTAAACTATCGATTTTTATCCCTTTATTTGCATCCTCAATCGTAAAGCAGTAGCTTTGTGATGAACATTATTGATAAAGTTCAACAATTCTTTTTGATATGCTGAGTAGGAGAAATATAAGAATCAAGGTCATGCAAGCACTTTATGCGCACAATAGAGATAAAGCTGCATCTTTTGAAGATTTAAAAAAAGGTTACCTTTTTTCAGTACATAAATCCTACGATCTATATCTTTTCAACTTATGGATCCTTTCCAGAGTTGCAGATTATGCAAAAGTTGATTATTCTAAAAAAAGAACAAAACTAGTTCCTACTGAAAAAGACAGGAACTTCATTCCAAAATTAGCTGAAAATCCAATCAGCACATTACTTATTCATTCCGAGGACTTCAGAAAAGAGTGTGAAACCCATAGTATCCTCCAGATGACTGACCCTGATTTTATTATTCAGTTGTATCGAGACTTTTCTGTAACGGAGAAATATGACGCATATCTAAATAAAAAAGATTCGGATGTGAAAGATCATATGGATATCCTTCTTGCATTATATAAATTCTGTGTCAGTCACGAATTATTTAATGATCTTATCGAAGACAACTTTATCAATTGGATTGATGATAAATCAATCGTTTTAGGCTCAATCAAAAAGACTCTTAAAGCTTTACCGATTTCTGAAGGTGATTTTTATGAGCCCTTTCTACCTAATGCAGAAACAGTTGAGGATTTCGGCATGACTCTATTGACACTATCCTATGAAAAGGAATTAGAATACAATGAGATCATTAAGCCATTTCTTGAAAACTGGGACTTTGAGCGTATGGCGGTTATAGATAGGATTAGTCTAAAACTAGCTATTTCAGAGTTTATGGAATTCCCATCCATACCATCTAAGGTTACCTTAAATGAATATGTAGACCTTTCAAAATCCTACAGTACTGAAAAAAGTAAGGAATTTGTCAATGGTATCCTTGACCGAATGCTGAAGCAGTTGATCAAAGATGGAAAAATAAACAAAGAAGGTAGAGGCCTAGTCGAATAGGCCTTTATAGTTCAAGATTAAAGTTTGAATCAGGATTTGTCAGTACAAACAGACTTAATATCTGACCAAGCTCAAAGGCAGAATCTGAAGTAAAGTGCACATATGAGAATGCTCTTGTAGAAGCTTTTACTTTAGTTTCGGATAGATCAATAGCTATTTGCAATTTGCTACTAACATGAATTTCCAATCGCTCACTATTGCCATTTGCGATGATCTGACCAACCACTTTGTTGTTTTTATATACAAACCTGCCATCTGGATGAAGATTACCCCAAAAGGTGCTACCATTCCAAATGCTTACATAATCAGGTCTTAACCAATAGGTATAAACCGACTGTTTTGAAAATATTTTCAAAGCTACATCCTGGGAGGACCTAGACACTTTCTCTTCAACACTTACATAGAGCGGTTCGTGATAAATATTGGAAAACTTGAGGATCTTAGCCCTTCTATTCCTACTTTTTTGTAGTATATCGAACTTCATAGAGAGCAATTCCAATTCCTTCTGCTCTAGTGGCACGAGCTTTACATTAAAAGCCTTAGCTTCCTGAACAAGTTCAGTAGCTTTAGCTGTAAACGCGCTTTTTCTCTTTTTCTCTGCAGTTGCAAAGCCCAACAAGCCTCCTATCCTATCAAGTAAACTTCCCTTACTCATATATTACACCCGATCGATTATTAAAATATTGAGGTTCCGAACCCATACGGTCCATTATTCTTTTTCTATAAACACTTAACTCAACCTTGAATGGCTTTTTGTAAGTACTCCAATTAATTTTATCCAAGCTATCCAGCTCATTAATTATTGTTGAATCATCATTCCAAAAAGGATACTCCATGGAGAAAAGTCTTTCACAAGTTGCTTTCCAATCGTTTTGAACTAGCTTCAAGCCAATTTCTTTATTCATCATGCTGTCTAAAGCGCTTAAGCGTTTAAGATAACCAAAATCACCTAAATTGGAATATATATTCGACCCATCGATAAGATATTGGGAGGAATAACTGTATTCTACACTATCCAAAGGATGATAGGCACACTGGACGTCTATGTATTGAACCAAAGAGCTGTTTCCAAGATCAAACCCCGTCTGAGATCTAATATAACCAAAATCAATATATACCTGAAAGAAAAAGTCTTCTGTTGACCAGAGATAGAAAGGAAAACTTTGATTCAAGAAATCAATATCAATCTTATCATTTATTGGACTAGAATTCAATATTTTCTGTATTCGATATAATTCTTCTAAATGTCCAAAAGCAATTTGGCCATCTGATACAGACCAATCAAAATTATTTATTGCAATTAGGTTGTCCAAGATCTTCTTTTCAGACATCCCACTAAATATTTCCGCTATTGGCACTGTTTTCTCAAGGGAAGAATCTACCGACTGAGGTTCTTTTGAAGCATTAAATGCACTGCTATCACTAGCATCCTCTTTTGAGTTTACCTCTTGAGAACAAGAAAAAAGGACAAGAGGAAGAATAAACAAACTATATTTTAGAATCATGACCTATGGTACTAAAAAAAAGCCATTGTTAGAAACAATGGCCTTTAATATTTTTAGTCCGTTTTAGAATTATCCCAAGTAAGACTTAAGATTATTTCTGTTGACTGAATTTCTTAGTTTACGTATAGCACGTTCCTTAATTTGACGCACACGCTCACGAGTTAGATTATAACGCTCACCAATCTCTTCGAGAGTCAAAGATTTCTTACCATCTAGTCCGAAATAACAGGTAATAACCTCTACTTCGCGTTCTTTAAGGGTAGAAAGTCCTTGAGCTACTTCCACTTTTAGTGAGTTGGCCATCAACTTATCATCTGGATTCAGATCCATATCTAACTTCATGACATCGAGCATAGTAGAATCACCATCTTCACCACTTATTGGGGCATCAAAAGACAAATGTCTTCCGCCTCCTTTAAGCATATTGGCAATTTCTTTTGGCGTCATACTTAAGAGATCTGCCAACTCTTCATGGGTTGGTTCTCGTTCAAACTTCTGCACAAAAGAAGAAAAAGCTTCATTCACTTTATTATAGGAACCTACTTTATTTAGCGGCAAACGCACAATTCGGGAATGTTCGACAATAGCCTGTAGAATTGACTGGCGTATCCACCAAACAGCGTAAGATATAAATTTAAATCCTTTTGTCTCATCAAATCTTTTGGCAGCTTTCATCAAGCCGACATTACCTTCATTAATCAAATCAGAAAGTGCAAGACCTTGGTTTTGGTACTGTTTAGCAACCGAAACAACGAATCTTAAGTTCGCTCTTGTTAATCGATCCAAAGCTGCTTCATCTCCTTCTCTGATGCGTCTGGCCAAATTAGCCTCATCATCAGCTGTTAGCATACTGATTTTACCAATATCATTAAGATATTTGTCCAATGCTAAGGACTGCCGTGAGGTAATTTTGTTTGTAATTTTTAGTTGACGCATATGTCTTTTTTGTTTTGGGTATATTGAATATGTAATGGAATTAACTGATAATCAGTATTGAATAAACCAC
>JAQXAY010000173.1 GCA_029252685.1 Saprospiraceae bacterium
GCTCGTCGGGCTCATAACCCGAAGGTCGCAAGTTCGAGTCTTGTCCCTGCTACTATAAAAGACCTTGGTACTATTACCGAGGTCTTTTTCAATGCTTAAAGGTCGGTCCTTTTCAAAAATCCGAAAACATATCGCAGGGTGGAGCAGTTGGTAGCTCGTCGGGCTCATAACCCGAAGGTCGCAAGTTCGAGTCTTGTCCCTGCTACTATAAAACGGATCAGTAACATTACTGGTCCGTTTTTTTTATAAATGGGCTATATTTCCCTGAAATTAAATAGCCAAGCTGTAGACATTGATTTCTACAACTTGGCTATATATTATTCCTAAACGATAAATCGCTTAATCCAATACTTTAGGTGCACCTGCTGACTCCATTTTAACAGAAGCTGCATCTACATTTGAAATAAATGAACCAACAGTAGGTTTCATTCTAGAAAACATCGTCTTTGCTATTTCAAAACTTTCCATGTGCAAAGGTGTCGGTCCATAAGAATTACCCATCAATCCATTAGCAGCAAAATACAACCTGTACCCAAGGGTAACAGAATCTTTTTCACCAACCTCGGCCTTTGAGGAACTACCCTCAAGCTGACGATTGATTGCATTCATCTGATCTCTTAGCTCGTACAATGTTGAAGTTAAAGCAGCTTGATCTTTATTTAAATATGGTAATCCTTTTATTAGCGTTTGTAAGTGCTTAGCTGACTTCCCGAAGGCATGACTTAGTAGATCCACGTCCATATTCAATGCCATTAAATCTTCCATGTAAGCATCTCGTTTGTCTCCAACAGGGTTATCCAAAACATTCTCGCGGATACGTTTTACCTCAAAGGATTCTGGTCCTGCCAATTCAGTTAACAGTCCTCCTACACGTTTCTGCAAACTTGCGGTATAAGTCCCGGGCTCAACATTCATTCTTCTAGCATACAATTCATTGCGACTTGAGCTTGAGTAGGCAACGCTTATATATGGCCTCTTCAAATCCCAATTTACACGTTGCACACCTTTTTTAAGAGCCACTGAAATTCGGTCTACGACTTCGCCTGAAGCATCTCGAATGACTAGAACCCCTTCGGCCTTAGCTTCGTTACCCTCTTCATCTAAAGCATCCCAACCTGGGAAAGGTATATCTTCTGTCTCGAGCGCTCCTTCTTGTTTTTTACGAGCTGCCTTTAAAGAGGTATGGCCTTCTTTAAGATAGATTGTAAACATGGCCCCATATTCAGGATTTTTTGCCGTATAAAAGGAACCACCTTGACTCGATGTACCTGCTCGAACCGGAGTATACTGAAGTGCTGTGCGCGACGGGAATAGTATTGCCTCCTTGTTTACGCTTTCTTCCGTAAGATCACGAAGAGGGCTATAATCATCCAACACATAGAAACTGCGTCCAAATGTAGCGATAACAAGATCGTTCTCACGTTTTTGAATCGCAAGATCACGAACAGCTATTGTTGGAAGACCTGTTGAAAATTTATGCCAATTTCCTCCTTGATTTAGACTCACATATATTCCATACTCCGTTGCTAAAAACATTAGATTCGAATTCACATGGTCTTGGACAATACGCCAAACAAGTGTACCCTCAGGTATGCCAGCATCAATAGAAGCCCAGCTTTTACCGCCATTGATCGTTTTGTATAAATAAGGCGTATAATCTCCGTACTTATGATTATCAAGTGCAACATAAGCAATGTTATCATTGTAAAGGTCTACTTTTATATCATTGACAAATGCAGTTGAAGGTGCTCCAGGCAATTTATCAACTGTCATTTTAGTCCAGCTTGTACCACCATCTTTTGTGTACTGCAGAATACCGTCATCTGTTCCTGCATATAATATATCTGGATTAGACTTAGACTCACTTAAAGATGTTATTGTGTTATATGTTGACATTGCATAGACATCCCAAGCATTGTCAAAACTTTGTTGACGTCCCATTATTGGAAGGGCCAAGCGTTCTTCATCTTTTGTAAGATCTCCAGAAATTGCTGTCCAACTATCCCCACGATTATCCGAGCGCCAAACACGTTGAGTACCAAAATACAAGCGTTTAGGATCGTGGTTACTTACCAAAATCGGAGAATCCCAATTATAACGTTCAAAAGGCTCATCAATACCGCTTTGTGGTTTGATATATATTGCTTCCATGGTGGTCTTATCAATTCGATATAGATTTCCTTGTTGCCATTGTGCATATACAATATCCGGATTCCCTGGCTCTATGGCTGGTTGGTGACCATCACCACCCAACAAGACATACCAATCTCCGTTTGTAATTCCATTGGTACGAAATGTTCTAGAAGGCCCACCTTGAGTATTATTATCTTGAGTACCCCCATAAATATTATAGAAAGGCTCTGCGTCATCAACTGCAAGCTTATAAAACTGTGTCAAAGGCAGATTATTGACAAACTTCCAAGTTTTAGTATCATCAAAGGATTCGTAAATCCCGCCATCCGTACCAAACAATAGATAATTAGGATCATTTTTCTTGAAGGTAAGCGAATGGTTATCAGAGTGTTTATTTGCTTCACTCATTCTATTAAAAGTCTTTCCGCCATCCTCAGAAACTAATGCTCGAACATTCATTAAGTAAATGCGATCAAAATGATGTGGGGATGCCACTAACTCTTGATAATAGTGCGGTCCAGTTGCACCAGATACTGTATCAGACATTTTTGTCCAACTTGCACCACTATTAGATGAACGATAAACCGCCCCATTTCTGCGATCAAGTTCTACAGCTGCATATAATACTTCTGGATTCATAGGAGAAATTGCTAAACCAATTTTTCCTTTATTAGAATTTGGTAAACCTTTATCTATTTTCACCCAATTATCACCCCTATCTGTACTTTTATATATTGAAGTACCGGGACCACCTCCCATTAGAGCCGCTACATTCCTATGGCGCTGCCAACTAGCTAGATATAATATGTCTGGGTTCGTAGGATCTATCACTAAGTCTGTAACCCCAGTCCATTCATTAATCTCAAGTTTATTTGACCACGTTTTACCACCATCAGTTGATTTGTAGAGACCCCGCTCACCACCTGAACTCCATAGAGGTCCTTGCACCGCTACCCAAACAGTATTTGGATCACTTGGATGTACAATTATTTTAGAGATATGCTCAGATTTTTTAAGACCCATATCTTGCCAAGAACTTCCACCGTCTGTACTTCGATAGATTCCATGACCAATACCAACGTGACGGCCTCCTACATTTTCTCCTGTACCCAACCAAATAACAGCAGAGTTATTGGGGTCAATAGTGATGCATCCAGTTGAATAAAAAGATTCCTTATCTGTTAGAGGAGTCCAAGTGGTTCCAGCATTTGTAGTTTTCCAAGTGCCTCCTGAACCTACAGCAACATACCAAACATTCTCATTGTTTGGATCTATGGCAATATCCGCAATTCGACCCGACATAAATGCAGGACCAATACTCCGGAAAGAGAATCCAGAAAGCGCAGTTTCTAATGCCTTGTCTTTACCCTCCGTTTGAGTAAAAGATGTCGACGTGATGAACATAAACAATGCACATCCGATGTACTTTAAAACATGCTTCATATTTGTCATTTTAGGAATTTATAGTTTTAATAAACTTACGAAGAAAATACCTATTTTCAATGCAGCAGACAAAAACCAAATAAGTTCTACTTTCATCCCTAAACACTATGACTTTAGCTTGATACAACTATATTTAACAAGCAATTGAAATGATCAAAATGTAACAACGAGTAAAAGCCAAAAACCTAAATTTCAGGATCTATATTTGGTCTGACAATACTACTTTTATAAAAATTTCATTTTTCAACAGAGTGTTCAAAGACATATAAGAAAAACATTAAGTATTGTCTACTCTTTAAACCATTATGGAGAATTCAACAACGGCAATGTCACTCCAATTGAATCCGTTATTTATTATAAACTATCTGAGAATGAAATATCTTGGATAAACCCTCCTGTAAAAATAGTAATAGGCTGGTTCATACCATTTAGCTTCGACAATCCTTCATACATTTGGCATCCAAATCTAGTAAATTCAGAACAAGACCAGTCAAAGGCCATTTAGTCTACTCAAAGGCAGCCAATTTACAAGAAGGACATAAAATGTGGGCTATTGAATTTCAGTTTATAGAAAACTAGTTTCATGTAGCTGAACCTTATAATTTTTGATTAATCTTCGACTTTCAAAGTACCTATCGATGACTTTTCGGTAGGTATTTTTTATCCCCAGATGCAACGTTTTTAATTAATTTTCATACTCACAAATCGAAATAACTAAAACTAAAAAAATATAAACTTTACTTATGAATTAACGTTGTAATATCATCAACTAATTTATTCAATATACTAACAATGAAAAATTTAAACTCCCTCTTCGTCTTATTCTTAGTAATATTTATACATTCAAATCTGGTCTCACAAACGGCCTGTGATGCAGACCACATTGTACTACTAACGAACTTTGAATTTACACCGTCTGAAATTACTATTGCCCCAGGAGAAAGTGTTGCCTTTATAAATATCGAAGGTAATCATACGGTCAATGGAATTTCAAGTACTGTAGCAGATACCTCTTTTAATAATCCATTCGAATTCTTCCTTGATGAAACTGTAGGAACAGTTAGTGGGACCTGTATGGGTGTGATTGATTTTGATGAACCTGGCACTTATTCCTTTGACTGTAGTCTAGACTTCAATGCTCAATTAGGAATGGTTGGAAAAATAATTGTTGACGCATTTACTCTTCAAGATTTATTGACAAACAATGATACCCTCGGAGCTTGGCAATCTCCTTACGCTTTTAATGCCTACATGCCAGAAATTCTAAATGGGAATCAACAAATAACCATATTTCTGCCAAATGGCGCAGCAGTTGATGCAATGGGAGATTTAATCAATTTAAACCAATTCGATCATCTTGGATTTGTAGACATGGTGGGAGCACTAAAATATCATATTGTTGAAGGAGTATATTTAGAGGAGGACCTTGTTCCCGGAACAGCTCTTACTACAATTCAAGGACAGGACCTTATTATTAGTGAAGTGAATGGAAACTTGGATATTTCTGGTGCAAAAATTGTAAAATCAAATAATATCGCTTACAATGGTGTTGCTCATGTTATTGATATGTGTCTGGCGCCTGAAGGATTTCCTGAAGCTACTGTCTGGGAAATTATAAAGCAAAGTCCTAATCATACCATATTGGAATCTGCAATAATCAATGCTGGTTTAGTAGAAGAATTAAGAAGTCAAAACGACCTTGACGAAAGCCTGGAACTACCTGGGCCATTTACTTTATTTGCTCCAACAGATGCGGCGTTCGAGGCATTAGCTGAAGACTTAGGCTATTCAATTTCAGAGTTATTATCCGGTCAGTTTATTGATGACATAGTAAAAACACACCTTCTAGGATCTAAAAATCTAAGTGGAAGTCTATTTAATGGACAAATTTTAGCCAATTACGAAGGTGATTTTATTGAGGTTGATGTAAATGGAGATGGAATTTTCGTGAATGATGTAAAAGTCCAGACCCCTGACCTTCTTGCTTACAATGGTGTTGTGCATGTACTTAATGAGGTTATAGCACCTGACCTACCGCCTGTTGCAGGTAGCTGTGGAACATGGACCATTGTTTTAAAAAGCTCCTTTGGAGGATGGGAAGGTAGTTCGATTGAACTATATATAAACGATGAAGAAATCACTAGCCAGACATTGATTTCTGGAGCTTCTGCTAGTTTTCAATTTGGTGTTGACGCTGAAGCTATTGTGGACATTTATTTCAATAACCAAGGTGGAGATAGCCAAATCTCTTACGAAGTATATGATGAAAATAATGTTAAACTATTTACGGCTGCCGGAGCCTCAGATTATTATCCTCAAAGTGTAAGAGGTCTAAGGGCTTGTCAGAAGTCATTATCATGTGGTGATTTTGAAATTCAAATGTTTGATGAATATGGCGATGGTTGGGATTTTGGAAGTTTAGATGTCTACAAAAATCAAACTTTTTTCCAAACAGTCAATATGCCTTTGGGAGCAGAACAAGTAGCATTTATTCCTACAGAAAAAGGAGATATTTTAGATTTCTTATACTATGGTGGAGCATACCAGCAAGAAAATGCTTTTGTAATATATGATCCGAGCGGATTAGAAGTTGCTAATGAATATAGTTTTACTACTGCGCCAAACGACGCTACAGACATTGAGGCTTGTCCAAATCCGACATCCACTAAAGAGATTAATTCAATCGTACGAGCAGAATTGTTTCCTAACCCTACCAGCGGATTTTTAAATATTCGTTCCCAGGAAGAAATTCAGTCAATTCGTATTTTTGATTTAATGGGTAGAAAAGTTTTTGATGCCCCTTATCAAAATGAGGCAATTGATCTTTCCTTTTTGAAAGCACAAAATTACGTTGTTGAATTACAAAAAGGAATAGCTGTTGAGATTCATAGAATTCAATTACTGAAATAAAAACAACCGATTAGAAAAGGACTTTAAATTACTAAAGTCCTTTTCTAATTAGATGTAGCTTTTCCGAAAAACTACTTGTTCAGACTTTTACTCCATAAAAAAAGCCCCGCATTTCACATGCGGGGCTTTTTTTAGCAGTATCCAAGATCATTATCATCCTTAAAGATGTCTTCATTTACAATCTGTCTAAAGTCTGGTTGATTTGGTGAACCTGCAACATTTATTGGTTTTATGATCCCAATGAAAAGAAGAATTTTTGAAATTATGTGTCTCATGAGCTGGGCGTTTAAATTAAATCCGTAAAGATTTAGAATATGTGTAATAATTACTCATATAACGTCACAATTAGGACTTATTGTTCGCCACAAAACAAAAAAACCGACAAATTCAATGTATTTGTCGGTTTTTGTACGGAATATCAATTTATTATTCTAAGATTTCTGGAGACATACCCATATTTGAGAAACCTCCATCATGATAAAGGTTCTGCATAGTAACCATTCTCGTCAGATCCGAGAAGAGTGAAATACAATACTGTGCACAAGCATCAGCACTCGCATTTCCTAATGGGGACATTTTGTCTGCATAGCTAAAGAACTCTGTAAATCCTTTCACTCCTGAACCCGCTGTAGTCATTGTCGGAGATTGAGAAATAGTATTTACACGAACGTTTGCCTTCTTTGCATAATGGTAGCCAAAGCTTCTAGCGAAAGATTCCAATAGTGACTTGGACTCAGCCATTTCACTATAATCAGGGAATGTTCGCTGAGCAGCAATGTATGAAAGTGCAAGTATTGAACCCCATTCACTCATAGCATCCAACTTATAAAGAACTTGCATCATTTTATGGAATGAAATTGCAGAAACATCAAACGTCTTTTGCATCCAATCATAATTCAGATCTGTATAGTCCTTTTTCTTGCGAACGTTTACAGACATTCCAATTGAGTGAAGAACAAAATCAAGTTTACCACCAAGTGTTTCTATAGACTTTGAGAACAAGTTCTCAAGATCCTCCATAGAGGTAGCATCAGCAGGAATCACCTCAGCATTAAGCTTATCGGCTAATTCTTGTATTTTACCAAAACGCATTGCAACAGGAGCATTTGTAAGTGTAATTTTTGCTCCTTGTTCAACACAATGCTCAGCAACTTTCCAGGCGATAGATTGCTCATCAAGAGCTCCGAAGATCACCCCTCTTTTACCTTCTAACAGCTTATTAGCCATAATTTTCAATTTATTCAGTTTGCTAAAAGTTCTTTTGCATTTTCGATAGCGCCTTTTGATGGAGGGTCCTGACTAAGCATAATAGCCAAAACATCCACACGCTCATCGACATTTAATTTGCGAATATTGGAATAAGTTTGATTTTCACCAACTTCTTTGAACACAAAATAATGCAATTTACCTTTTGAGCCAATTTGAGGCGAGTGGGTAATTGACACAATTTGATGTTCCGAAGCTAATCGTTCAAGCATAATACCCATTTTTAAAGCCACATCTCCTGATATACCAGTATCGATTTCATCAAAAATCATAGTTGGTAAAGGTATAGCACTTGCGACAAGAGATTTGATAACCAAGGTAAGCCTTGATAACTCTCCACCGGAAGCCACGTCTTTAATTTTCTTTAACTCTCCACCTTTGTTTGCATTAAAAAAGAACTCCATAGCATCCATCCCTGATGGGCCAGGCTCTTCCAATACATTCATTCGTACTTCAAATCTAGCATAATTCATACTTAGTTGACCCAAATTGGAACGAACTTGATCTTCAAAAGCAGGAATTACATCATTTCTTTTTTTCCTTAACTCTTCCGATAATTTCAATAATGTAGAATGCAGCTGCTCAAGCTCTAAAACTACCTCTTCCAAGTCTGCATCTAGATTCACAAACCCATTTAGTTTTTCTTGTAATGCCTCTTGAACATCCAAAAGTGCTTTATCATCTGAAACAAAATGCTTGTTTTGCAATCGATATAAAACATCTAATCGTTCTCTGATCTCCTTTAAGCGTTCTCCATCGATATCTGTTCCTTCTGCAACACGCTCGAAATCATTCGACAATTCTTGCAGCTCAAAATAGATAGTATTAAACCGATCACTTAGTCCTTCAAGATCTTCAGAGAGGTTACGAACCGGCCCCATTGCCACTCGAAGCGTCTCCATCTGACCAAGAAGAGCTCCTTCGTGTTCTGCAAGTTGGCCATATATACCACTTAGTGTTTGTTTAATATCACCCGCATTCTCTAAGATTTTAATTTCTTTTTCAAGCCCTTGTTGTTCACCTGACTCTAGATTCGCTTCAAGTAATTCTTTAAGCTGAAACATGACAAAATCTTTCTCACGCAATGACTCTGCCTGTGCATTCTCCAGCTCTTCTTTGCGTTTCCTAAGCATCTTGTATCGCTTATACTGATCCAAATAGGTTTGCATCAATATTTTATTGTCGGCAATAGCATCAACTACTTGTACATGAAAGTCTATTTGATGAATATCAAGGGTATCAAACTGCTGATGCAGATCAATCAAAAAAGCACTTAATTGACCTAGTGTTTTTAGGTTTACTGGGCTATCATTTATGAAAGATCTACTCTTTCCTGAGGGTAGTAATTCCCTTCTTATTATTGTTTCCTCTTCATAATCTAATTCATGTGACTTAAAGAAAGACTTTAAGTACTCATTCTTCAATAAAAATGAGGCTTCAACTACACATTTCTTTTCCTTATTGAATAGGCTTTTAGAATCCGCGCGTTTTCCCAATATCAAGCCAAGTGCTCCAAGTATTATAGATTTTCCCGCACCAGTCTCCCCAGTTATCACTGTCATTCCTTTTGAGAAATCGAGCTCAACCTTCTTGATAAGTGCGTAATTTTTAATTTTTAGTGATTTTAACATCTAAAATGGGTGTATTATTAAACCAAAGACCTTCCAAATTAATTAAATATGCAAGTTTATCATATTCAGGAAGAATAAAAATGATGACTTTTATTTGAGTTCAGGGCATTTAAGTATTAATTAAATTAAATTAATACAAACCAAGATTAACAACAATGTAAATGCGTATACACACACTTTTTACGATTATACTTTTTTTAGCCATACAAACTTTAGGTCAAAATGGACTTTCCAGACCTGAATTAGAGGCAGGTGTACCCAGTAGAGTAACCCTTAATCGATTTAATCCTTCCACTGTACCTTTTGAATTTATCAATGACTTTATAGTCATAGATATGATCCTTAATGAGCAGATACTTCTAAAATTCATCTTAGATACAGGTTCTGAAGCTAGTATAATCACACAACCTGAAATCATTGACATGCTTGGTATACCAAGAGGCAAGGTAGTTAAACTTTATGGAGCAGACAGAAAGACAATACTGAATGCACAAATTCTACCCATTGTCCAACTCAAAGCTTCCAACCTCAACTTTGAAAACATTCCCATTTTATTGTTACAAGATAACTACTTCAATACTTCTACGGATATTGGAGTGCAGATACATGGAATCCTAGGTGCAGATATCTTGCGAAGATTTATTATTGAAATAAATCCAATTGATCAGACTATCACATTCCATAAAAAGCTTCCAAACAAACAAAGACTAAAGAAATATACCCGCATTAATAGCGATTATGACAGAGGTCGATTCTTCACTAACATTCAAATCAATCAAAATGGAAAAGTAAAAAATGAGCGCTTTCTCATCGATTCTGGGTCCAATGAAGCAATTGTCTACCACTTAGATACAATACGTGATGCCCAGCTTGCAACGAATTTGGTTCCCACTGCTATCAGTCAAGGCTTGGGTGGAGAGATTAAAGGCTATACAGGTTTTGCCAATTCTATAGAATTAGAAAATTTACTCATACGGAATATACCAATCCAATACCAAGTGCTTAGCTATGGGGATAGCCTAACAAGCTTCAGAAGTGGAATACTAGGAATACCTGTTCTCAAGCAATTTAACATCTTGATGTACTACGCTAGAGGAGATGTTTACTTGAAAAAGAATAAGTTATTTGGCTCTAATATAGAACGTGATAAATCGGGAATCAGCCTTATTGCGTCAGGGCCTAGTTTGAATGATTTTATTATCACAAATGTTTTCCCAGGCAGTCCAGCTTATCATGCTGGACTAAAAAAAGATGATCGAATCATATCTGTAAAAGGAGTAAATAATAAACTCCTTGGACTCAGTGACATAAACAAAAAATTTAAACGTAAAAATGGTCGAAGAATGCGCCTCAAAGTTAAACGTGGAGCAGAAACTATAAGTGTCAGCTTTAGACTGGATGATTACCTGCTAAAAAACTTTAGCTAGTCCTTTCATTATTAAATAAATTTGGTTATTTTTGCAGTCGAATTTATTAACAAAACATTTTATAATGTTCGCAATCGTAAATATAGCCGGTCAACAATTTAAAGTTGAGAAGGGACAGGAATTATTCGTCCACCGGTTAGAAGCTGAAGAAGGTGCAAAGGTTACCTTCGACGAAGTTTTGCTCACAGACGACAAGGGCAATACACAAGTAGGCACGCCGATTTTGGATGTTAAGGTAACAGCTACTGTTCTTAGCCATCTAAAAGGAAACAAGGTAATTGTTTTCAAGAAAAAACGTCGTAAGGGATATAAAGTTAAGAATGGTCACCGTCAATCTTTGACACAGATCAAGATTAACAAAATCGCTTAATTGAAATTTATTCTATCAATTTAAAAATTTTATCCAAATGGCTCATAAGAAAGGTGTCGGTAGTACGGATAATGGTCGTGATAGTAACAGTAAAAGACTTGGTGTAAAATTGTTTGGTGGACAAGCTATTAAAGCTGGTAACATCATCGTACGCCAAAGAGGTACAAAATATCATGCAGGTGAAAATGTTTACATAGGTAAAGATCACACAGTTCACGCAAAAGTGGACGGTACTGTATCTTACAAGAAAGGTAGACTAAACCGTACATTCATAAGTGTGATCCCTGCTTAATAGCAGCGCATCAACTTCACAAAAAAACCTGCTCTTTTTAGAGCAGGTTTTTTTATTTCCCTCAACGAATAGCTTTGAGTCTATTACTTTCAAGCCAACCAGCAGTTCCATTGGTCATCTCTACTTTTAACCATCCACCAATCTGATCCTTCTTGAACACTAAATTGCCAGATCGAAGGGAAGCAACAACAGAACTTTGGACTTCCGGACTTTCTCTTAATTCACTTTGAGCGATTAGAACCACATAACGATCTGATTCAGCTAAATAGGCCGCCTTGCCAAAAGCTATCAACAAACAAAGTACTAAAACGATAAGATTACCTAGCAAAGGCCAACGTTTAGTGAGTATGCCTTTTCTTTTTCCATAAAACAAGCAGGCCCCAAGGGTCGCAAAAAACAAAGCCAATATAGCCCAACCGTTTACTGGTAATAAAAAGTAGAGATTCTTCTTAAATTCATTCAGCAAAAAAGGTTCTTCTTTTATCTCCAGTAATTCCTGCCGGATAACATCTATATTATTTACAGCTATTGCCGAACTGGGATTGAAGAAAGCAGCACGTTCATAGAACCAACGAGCATTGCCTTGGTCATTATTAGAATAAAACATATTACCAAGAGCGAGTAAAAGCCCTTCATCGTCACCAAACAAATTATATAAGGATAGCCCCGTATCTATAGTATACACCCCAGTAGTGTCTTGTATAAAGGCATTCAGACTTGATTCATCTAATTCTGATTGAGCATTAGCACCAATCAATTGGATAAAATAAAATACCCCTAGAAATAAAATACTTAACCGCTTCATAGCTATTTGACTTAATATTAGGAATTGATCAGAAGGATTACTCTTTTTTAGCGCCTCCATTAGATTTAGGCTCTTTTGGCGCCTTGGGTTCGACTTTTACATCTTGGCCTTCAGCAGGTACTAGCTCAGCATCAACTTCTGCTTCTTGCTCTAAAAGTCCCCTCCTAGCCATTTCTGGATCAAATAACATATCGAAATAAAGGGGTCTAAACTTAAGGTTCCAATTAAAACCACTTAGCTTTTCAGGATTTGAACCCACTGCTTTCATTGGTATACTTGTACCATCTGGCTGTTGAAAGAAAGTCAGTCTCTTTACCTTATTGTCACTGAGAAACATCTTCATATTTGCACTCAACATTTTATTCATCCCAACATAAGCATCCGCTTCATCCTGAATAAAATAAATACTCTCCACATTTCCATTTACAGTCAAGTAGTTAATAGTGTCCGCTCTAAAAACGACATCTATTTCCCTGCCCTTCATTTGATTAAAAAACAAAAGGTCAGTACTATTTATAACGAATGCTTTTTGTTCCAATCTGATTCGATCGACAGCCTCATTGGCCATTTGAACCTTCATAAGAATAGAGCTAAACTGACTAGAATCAGACCAGGCGACGGGATCACCATAAAGTGTAAACAATGAATCTAACTCTGAGTAGTCCAAAGAATCGCAGATTGCCTGTATGCTATTTCCATAAATACGAACATCATTAAAGGCTTTCATTTTACGAGAGACTACTGAATCCGTAACTATACTGTCTTTTAAGGTTTGAAATAAGAGGGTATCCGATACCATAAAAAGACTATCCCCTTCATTACTTTCCATTAAGACATAGGGCCTTCCAAATGGGCTACCTAGGCAAACCAAGTCATCGCCACTATTTGCAATTAGACTAGAATCACAATAAATACTAGTATTGTTGCTTGTATCCTTTAATATGACATTTCCTTTTGCGAGCCCTGCTCCTGTTTCATTATTGAAAAGAATCTCTTCCTCTGCAAAAATCTGAAAACTCCCATCATTAAGATTTGAAGCTCCAAAGAGTTCATAGTTATCTGCTTCCCTGTAATACACTGCTGTATCTCCAAAAACAACAATATCTTCTTTCTGATAGGAAACATTATGTATCAGTAATAGTTTTTCCGATTCTTCGAAGTAATTAATTTGATCAGCTTCCATCAAACTAAGGGAATCCAATAAGCGGGCTTCATCAATCAACTCGACCAAGCCTAAGCGTTCATCATACTTTATTGTATCTGCTTCAGCAGACAAATCTTCTCCAACATACTGCGGCCTTTTAGTCAATACGGCCTTCCCCTCCTCTACCTGATATTGGCCTGCTTCACAATAAATCCTATTTAACTCATGTTTGATGAGCGTTGCAGAAAGGAAATCTACAGTTTTAGTAGATGTATTATATAGAATAGAATCTGCTTGAACATTGAAGGAATTCCCAACCACTCGCACACTATCCTTGAATACTGCTTCATTGGCACTAGTATTGAAGTATCCTCTTTTAGAAACCAACTGAGTGGAATCATTAGTAAGTAATGCTCCTGAATTGAAGGTTGCCACTCTAGTACTTAAGTCATAAAGCAAATTTGGTGTATACAAACGCTGGTCAGCACTAAGAAGCACTACATCTTCCTCTAGTAAAGCACTGCGCCCATTTGAATTATACTCCAGTTTATTCGATAGAATGCTAACAGAATCACCTTGCTGTATAAGAATATTGCCAGTTGCAAATAACAAGGTATCATTTAGTACTAAGGCTGTATCTGCATACATAAACACACTATCCTGACGGATCTCGACAGAACCAAAAAGATAGCGGAAAGTAGAGTCTCCTTTCTCTTCAAGAACGCCCTCCTCCGAATAATCCATGACAATTATACCATTTGTACTTTTGTATACCTGTTGGCCATACAAGCTTCCTATAAAGGAAAAACAGAAACAGAAAGTAACAATAAGTAGGGCTTTTCGCATCTGAACGTAATCTATTTTCAATTTATTCAAGTGTATAAAGAAAGAATCGTTTATTAAATTGTTTGATTTTTTAACTTTATGCTGAAATTAAAATTAATAATTTATGATTCAAACTAAGCAAACAGTTCTTCTTTGGTTAGCAGCAATTTTGCCTGCGTCACTTTTCAAGCTTACCATCGCAAGTTCTGCAGAGCAGACGGAGACAGGAATATTTGCAGATGGGGTATTCACATTAGGGGAGAGCACACCAAGTCTGATAGCTTATATCTTGGCAGCTGTTATTACAATAGCCACAAGTTTATTATATAAGAACAGAGCTTTACAAGTAAAAACAGCCTGGGTTTCATTCTTAGTTCTACTAGTGGGTATGCCTTTGGCAATATTTATGAGCATTAATGGCACAGAAGCTATAGCTAGGCCAGGCATTGCAGCACTCTTAGTGCTAGTTTTCAGCCTAGTGTTAATCTATCTTTCTGTACGATTTATCAAAAAAGATATAGCCATTGTAAAATCAATGGATAGGTTAAGATAAAAAAAAAGCCTTGTGAAATTCACAAGGCTTTTTTTTTATAGGTCTTCAGTTCGTTTCTTAGCCGAATAGTTTACTTTAACTTGTCCGGACTTACGAAGCTTTTCTTTTACATCAGTAACAATACCCATCGTTACATCAGAATCAACCTTTAGAGAAGTTGTAATTTTAAATTGTAACTTCTCTGGAACACTTGCTTTGTGGTTCTCCAAAAACAGAGGAATATCCTCTATATCGGAAATTTTATCTCCTAATTGAATTTTAGGACTTGTACCATATTGTTCCTGATAATTCTTAGTAGGACGACCAATGTGGATATAGTTTACCAAAGATTTCTCCTGAAGTTTTGTCAGCTCTGTTGCTTGAGGTGTTTTGACTTTAATCTTCAACTCAGATTCCCTCATCACAGTTACTACCATGAAGAAGAACAGAAGCATGAAGATAATATCAGGAAGAGAAGCCGTTGAAACTTCCGGTTCATCTTTTTTACCACCTGGTTTAAACTTTGACATAACTTATATTCTTTTAGGCATACAAGCCAAAGTTTTAAGCTTTGGCTTGTATTATTATTTTAATACTATCCTTAACTTTCTTCACCGAAGTTAGTAGATTCTGCTTCAGAGATTACAAGAGGAAAATCATCTCTGACTCCTTTTTGCTCTGCCTTGGTACAATCATCATAATTCTTACCATAGCGAATCTGCGCTTGCTCATCCCAAATCTCGTTGTAGGCAGCTCTCAACTCATTGTATACTTCCATATACGCGTTGTAGCTTGTACCACGGTCATTTTTCAATGATACTATTGCCTGCTTCGGAGAATCAGACAATGTCGGATCATTATTTGGATTGGTGATAAATAGTTTAGTATCCTCTCTAAGTTCACGAACCGCCATTGGCGTCTTACGAACCAATAGATCATTATTCGCATTTACCAGTACAGAATATATATTACGAGTATTAAGTCGAACATCTTCTGGCGGCTCTTCTGACCACTCTGGTAATTTAACAAGGATACCACTGTCCTCAAGGATAGTTGTCGTAACAAGAAAGAATATCAACAAAAGGAATGCAATATCGGCCATAGACCCGGCATTCACCTCGTTTTTTAATCTATCTTTAGCTCTTACTCTAGCCATGATTGACAGTTTTTATTTAAAGATATTAATTACTTCCATTACTATGAAAGAGACAAATGCACCCACAGAAAGAATAATAGCAGTCTTAACAAAACCACTAATCATCTTACTTTCACTTTCGTTTACATCAAACTCAACCATAGTTTCTGCTAAAGAACCTGTTTCAACACCCGAAGATGCAAAATAAAGGATTAGCATAAAGACAGCCAAAGAACCGAAAAGAATCAATCCTTTCTTTGCTCCGTCTGGATTTTTCGCAGCGGAAAGAACACCTAAAATTGCCCATGCTGCACCTGCAACGATAACCAGGCCGATCGCAGCTGCAATACCGAAACCATTCTCACCCTTAGTAGAGTAAAGTGTGATGGCAGCAATAACAGCAAGCAAACCTCCGACAATAAGTGCCAGAACCTGTCCGTTTTTTGATAAATATTTATACATAATCTTAAGTCTTTTAGATTAGAAATAAATTCTTATTTCTTAAATACACCATTCTCAACCATGATATCTACTAGAGAGATAGAAGCATCTTCCATCTTGTTCACG
>JAQXAY010000192.1 GCA_029252685.1 Saprospiraceae bacterium
ATCTAATGAATTACCTAAGATTTGCATGGCCCATACTGCTAATCATAAGCTTGGGATGTGAAAAAAAAACAAAAAATCTAACTGCCGGCTTTTATCATTGGAAATCAATTTCCCAAAATTCCGAAGACCAGATAAACTATCTGGATAAGCTGCATATTGATCATTTGCATTATCGGTTCTTCGACCTAACTCTTGAGGGGGGCACAATAAACCCTGTGGGTGAGGCAAAAATCGATACTAAGCTCCTAAAAAAAAGGTCTTTTAGTAGCTGCATATTTATTACCAATGCTTGTTTTCTTAAGCTAAACAAACAAGACACAGAAGACCTTGCAGAAAAAGTATTAACGAAACTTACTGATCGAATCCAAAAACTTGATCTTGAGTCAAGTTGGAAAGAAATACAAATAGACTGTGATTGGACAGAAAATAGCAAAGCAACCTATTTCCATTTCTTAGAACAACTAAAAGCAAAAATGCCTGAGCATATTAGCTTAAGTGCAACTATACGATTACATCAAATAAGATATGCTTCTAGGACTGGTACCCCTCCTGTAGACAAAGGAGCTTTGATGTGTTACAACATGGGTGACATAAAAGATGTACAGGAAGAGAATTCTATTTTCAATTCAGAAATCCTTGAGTCATATCTTCCGGCAGATATTGAATATGGACTTGAGTTAGACATAGCATTACCACTATTTGAATGGTTGCTTGTCTACAGAGATGGAAAACTCTCAAAAATCATCAATGAAACCTCAAACACTTATTTCGATTCTGTTGAGGATACTCAAGAACTCATGCTAGATAGTGACCAATATTTTGGAGGGCACTACCTTTATAAGGGAGACCTTATAAAAAAGGAAGCTATTAATTTTAAGGATTTGGAAGAAGCTGCTACTATCATTAATAACACAAGCTTAAAGACATCTAAATATTTATTATTTTACCATTTAAATGAAAAAGTCATCAAAAAATACCCTCATGACAAGCTTGCAGACCTTTGCTCCTCGATCAAATAAAGTTAGCCTAGCACTCTTCTTTACCCTCCTGTTTTTATTTCCCCAAAAAACAGGCCTTGCCTGTTATTATAATATCTCAGAACCATACACCTTCAATCTTATAGACAGGAATATCATAGGAACAGAAAATGCACAAGATTTAATCCTAGAACGCTTGCATAATAAGTATTTATTCAAGGACAAGGAGCGCATAGAAGATTCTGCCATGAACAACATTAAGGAGTGGCAAAAGGCTGTTTGTACTGCAGCCGAAGAAGATGAAATCAGATCCGCACTCTATGATTTTTCAGCATCAGATTACGAAAAATTACTTACAAATATCAAGGTAAAGAATATGCCAATCCCCTATCATATGGAGGGCAATTATTTCATTCAATACCTGTACAAGAACAAATGCGAAGACACCGTTGAATATCTTCTTTTTAGTAAAAAATGCGAGCCACATGTTATCGATTATTCAGGCTGGTTGAACAATGGGAAGAACAGCTTGCAAATGCAAGAACTAATTTCAAAGGGTCTCAAATCATTCAAAAAATGTAAATCGCAGTATATCCGATTGAGATACGCCTACCAGATCATTCGACTCGCTCATTATTCCAAAAACTACAAGCAGGCAATAGACTTATTTGATTTTTTAATGCCAAAAATCGATGTAAAAACATTCGATGGTAAAAAAAGCCTGATTTACTATTGGAATCTGTCTCTTAAAGCTGGAGCATTAAGGCATACCCGTCAGTTTCCTGAAGCCTCTTTTCTATTTTCCAAGGTTTATGATAATAGCAAAGAATTACAAGATGCATCCCTTCGATCCTTCTTGATAAGGAGTGAAGAAGAATGGGAGACTTGCATGACTTTTTGTAAGACCAATGATGAACGGGCATTACTGCACACAATGCGAGCGAATGAAAAAGGGTCAAAAGCACTTGGTGCTATGAAGGCAATTTATGACTTAAACCCCAAGAATAAGTACCTTAAAATATTGCTCATTAAAGAGCTTGAAGAATTAGAGGAAGACCTTCTTGGGATTACATTCAACAAGACAAAAGCAAAGTTGAAAACCAGGAATATTCCTCGATCAGGTATTAAGTCATACGCAAGCGACATGCGAACATTCATCATGCAGGTGATTGCTGAAAAGAAGGTTGAAGATCTGGAAGTTTGGCAAGTTGCTCAAGCCTATGTTCTACTTTTAACCGGCGATAACAGATCAGCAAGTATAGCACTTAGAAAAGTTGTGAACTCAACAGAGGATTCCACCCTAAAAGATCAGGTTGAAATATTCTTACTTGCCCAAATCATAGATGCTTTTGAAATAGCAGATGAACAAACAGAAAACCTTGCCTACGCTCTTATCCGAAACAATTCGTATTATAATTCCAATACATATTTCCCTAGGTATCTTGGAGACAAACTTCGCAGCTTATATGACGTGGAAGGTGCCCTAGGAAAATCCTATCTCTGCCATAAGACCTATGATGATCTGAAACGTGCACAACCTGAAGATATAATCAAAGACCTTGTTCAACTTATTGAAAGAGGAGACTTAAATAATTTGGAGCAATTATTACTGACACAGGGAACCGATTTTATTATGTCAGATGAACTCTATGATCTATTGGCAGTGCATCATATGCAAGAAGGTAACTTTGAAGCCGCAATGGAAAGTTATCGAATGATACCTAGACCCAATTGGGACAATTTTGGGATTTATGACCCATTCAGGGCTACCATTAAAGATTGCCATGAGTGCCCGCACTCCAAAGACACTTTAGATCTTTTTAATCGAGGTGAATTCATAGAAGAGATACTTGATTTGCAATACAAACTAAAGGCCGAAGAAAAAGAAAATGCCGCCTTTTATCTAAAAATAGGTGTTGGCATATATAATAGTAGTTACTATGGTCACTCTTGGAAAGTTATGGACTACTTTAGGTCCGTAAGACATTGGGACGGTCAAATAATGGATTCCAACAACAAGGAGGTTAAAAACTTAGGTCTTGCTGCTTATTATTTCGATATGGCTCGACAGGCAGCAAATGATAAAGAGCAAGCCGCCAAGGCTTGTTATATGGCTGCCAAATGTGAATTGATTGATTTCTATCATTCTGAGGCATACAAAGAGCCCGAGTGCTGTAATACTGTCCCCTATATTCCGGAGGAGTTTGGAAATTATTACAACTTACTTTTAGACCAGTATGGTGATACAAAATTCTATGAAAAAATAATAAATGAGTGCCAGTTCTTCAGAGCTTACGCTTATCGTTAAATAATAACTTATGCTACTACCGATTGGAGATGAAAATGTACGTGGAGGGAAACCGCCTATTCTAAGCTATAGCTTTATTGCGATCAACATACTGATCTTTATTTGGCAAACAAGGTTTGATGGAATGATGGTCTGCGAGCTTGGGGCAATACCAGCAGATATCAGAGATGGACAAAATATGTATGCCCTCCTAAGTAGTATGTTCATGCATGGCTCCTGGATGCATCTAATTGGCAACATGGTGTTTCTCTGGATTTTCGCAGACAATATTGAAGCTACTGTAGGAAGTGGAAAGTTCTTTCTTTTTTATATCATTGGAGGCATTGCAGCAGTATTAGCCCATATGTATCTGGGCGTAAATTTTGATCAAATCAATTGTTGCAGTATTTGCAGCAATGCCATTCCCTGTAATGGAATCTCTGATGCATGTAGCTATTTCACACCCCTTGTAGGAGCAAGTGGAGCAATCTCGGCTGTTTTGGGAGCTTATCTGGTCATGTTTCCAACTTCAAAAGTAAAACTTCTATTTATCGTATTTCCATTTAGGTTGCCTGCCTTCTTATTCCTTGGATTCTGGATTGTTCAACAATACTTGAGAGGAATGGAATCATTGACAAATGACGGATCTAATGTTGCCTGGTGGGCTCATATCGGAGGTTTTGCATTTGGCCTGATCATAGGTATCATCTTCCGGAATTCAATACCAAGGGATAACAGCAGAAATCAATACAAAACATACATTTAGGCAGGATTCTTATCTAAAATCTTTAGGCCAATCAGTAAAAAAACTAAATAAATTGTAATCCCATAATTCGTATCCAATGTACTCTCGAAAAGCATGGACCCAAGCATAAAGAGATTAAAGGCAAGAAATAAAGTGTCTTTATAATTCTTTCGGTAAAACACTGGGCTAAGGATACTAATCATAAACAATAACAATCCAAGTATACCATAGGTAGCTGCGACCGTAACAAATTGATTATGTGGCAACTTCATCTTTAGACTGGGATGTTTTGAAAGGTAGTAATCCTTAAGTTGATCTTTTAGATCTCCAACCCCTACGCCTATCATGGGTGCAGATTTATAGACATTTAAGCCTGCTTGAATAGATATAATTCGTTCAGAATCGGAATAATTTGCTGCTCTTCCTTCCTTGTATTTGCCATAATCCCACAAAGAATAATTGATCTTACTTTTTAAAGATGGTAAAGCCTTATAGGCTAGAACAGGACCGACTAGCAAAAGGATAACAAAAGATAAATTTTTCAATAAACCTCCCCGTTTTAAAAACCCCGCTAGAATTATGAACATTAACATGCCGTACAGCAATGCTATTCCAGTGCGAACAGATAACAAGTGAATCATGAACAGTAGGAAAACAAGCATCGACCCTATAAACCATCTTTCCTGCCTGTATTTCCACATACGAGCTTCTTTGAAAAGATACCCACCAGAGACAATCGACAAAGCCATTAGCATGCTAAAACGAATATGGTTTGATGGCACTGGAACATGCTGACCTTGACTCAAGAGCAGATTAAAAGATTCATAGTTCATCAAGTAATTTATAAGCACAGGAATACAGGTTACTGTCATGAGTATGAGCAAAAAATAAAAGAGTTTGTGGAGAAGCCCTTTTTCTATTCGGTGAAGCATCATAAACAGCAGAGGGAAAACAATAAATGGGATCTTTAGCTGAATCCACCGAAAACCTACCTTGAGATTTTCCGACCACAGCAAAGAAATAAGTACCAAAAAGAAAGATATAGTTATTAACCAAAAAGGGCTAGTCAACTTATGTGCTTTCAGTCGCTGCCAATTCCCCTTTCGTAAACCAAAACCTTTAGCCTCTTTTTTGTTTTCAAACAATACAACAGCTGCTAAAAAAAACATCGCTTGAGAAGTAAGAAACTCCATCGAATACACCAAAGAAATCAGCATAATACTGAATAATCCCAGTAATTGTCCTTCAAGAGAAGTGAACAGATATTTTAGTGATCCTACAAAAGCTTTTCTCAAAATGATATAGTTTATGAGCATATTGCATTTATATAATGCAATTCAAGAAGCCCAAAATACATTTTAACTAAAAAAAACAGCATAAATGAGAAAAGAATTAAAGCTTAGGCACTTTCTTCTTTTCATAATTTTAGGAAAAAACTAAATTTGTGTTTCGCTATTAACCTTAAGTTCTGTTCATAGAACTTTGGGTTGCTTGAATGAATGAAAAAAAAGTCCTGATGGCTCAAGAAATATTTGACAAGGTAAATGCGCTAATCGCTGAGATAAAAGCTGCTGAACCTAAGACAAAAGAGGAAGTTGAACAGTTCAGAATTAAATATCTGGGCTCAAAAAATGTGATCAAACCAATCTTTGGCGAGATCAAGAACATCCCCAATGAAAGAAAAAAAGAATTTGGTCAGCTTGTCAATGAGGCGAAGCAATCGGCTGAGGCTGCCTTTCAACAAGGAGTTGATGCACTAGAGAATGCGCAAGCAGATGAAACCTTAGCCAATATTGATTTATCTGCACCAGCAGAACCGATGAATCTTGGCTCGCATCATCCGATAAGTGTTACTATGAATAAAATCATAGACATCTTTGAGCGTATAGGCTTTATGGTTGAAGAGGAACGTGAGATCGAAGATGATTGGCATAACTTCACGGCAATGAATACGCCAGAGGATCATCCTGCTCGAGATATGCAGGATACCTACTACCTGAAGGACAGCACTGAAAATCTATTACGCACACATACTTCTTCCGTACAGGCAAGATGTATGACTAGACAGGAGCCACCAATTCGTATCATTGCTCCGGGTCGAGTTTATAGAAACGAAACGATATCGGCACGATCACACTGCCAATTCCATCAAGTGGAGGGACTTTACATTGGAGAAGGTGTTTCTTTTGCTGATATGAAACAGACCCTGTTATACTTTGCACAGGAGATGTATGGTGCTGACACAAAAATCCGTCTAAGACCTTCGTATTTTCCATTCACAGAACCTTCTGCTGAGATGGATGTATACTGGGGACTAAAAGATGAGGTTGACCATAGAATCACGAAGGGAACAGGCTGGTTGGAGATCTTAGGTTGTGGTATGGTAGATCCACAAGTATTGGAGAATTGTGGTATTGACTCTTCAAAATATTCAGGCTTTGCATTTGGGATGGGTATCGAAAGACAAGCTATGCTAAAATATAGGATCAGCGATATACGTCTTCTGTTTGAAAACGATGTTCGCTTCTTGAAACAATTCAAGTCTGCATTTTAAATAAAAAAATATGAAGCCTGGAATTCCTAAAGGTACAAGGGATTTTGGCCCTAAAGCGGTCAAAAAAAGAAATTATA
This sequence comes from Saprospiraceae bacterium, assembly GCA_029252685.1. GTDB lineage: Bacteria > Bacteroidota > Bacteroidia > Chitinophagales > Saprospiraceae > AM-2324. Next base: position 6,641 of record JAQXAY010000192.1, read on the forward strand.
TCTTCAATATCATCAAAGGCGTATTCACAAAATACGGTTTTGACAGTATTGAAACACCTGTAATGGAAAACTTGCAAACCCTTACCGGAAAATATGGGGAAGAAGGGGATAAACTCTTATTTAAAGTCCTAAACAATGGCGACTATTTAGCTAAGGCAGATCAACAGGCTCTTGAAGATAAGAACTCGAATAAGTTGACGAGCTCTATCTCAAAACGAGGAATGCGCTATGATCTAACCGTACCTTTCGCCCGCTTCGTAGTCATGCACCAAAACGATCTTGCATTTCCATTTAAGAGGTTTCAGATACAACCTGTCTGGAGAGCAGATCGACCTGCCAAAGGCAGATACCAAGAATTCTACCAATGCGATGTAGATATAATTGGCTCGAAGTCGCTCACCTATGAAGCAGAGCTTTGCTTTATATATGATGAGATCTTTGATGCCCTTGGTCTTGACGTAGAAATACGGATCAATAATAGAAAAATCCTTGCAGGGCTTGCAGCATTTGTTGGAGTAGAAGATAAATTCCAAGACATGACTGTAGCTATTGATAAATTAGATAAGATTGGTCCAGAAAAAGTGATCCTTGAAATGACCGAGAGGGGAATCCCCAAAGAAGCGGCGACTACCGTCCTTGAACTTATTGGTCAAAAGGATTTGGAGGCATTTGAAAAGACTCTAAATACTCAAGAACTAGCGATGGAAGGAATTGCAGAGCTTAAGAAAGTCTACAAGTACCTCTCTACAAAAACTATGAAAAATACTGTAGTCTTTGACCCTTGCCTAGCAAGAGGCCTCAATTACTACACTGGGGCAATCTTTGAAGTAGTTGGACTCAACGTAAATATGGGAAGCTTAGGAGGAGGTGGACGATATGCAGATCTTACCAGTATTTTCGGGCTTAAGGATATGTCAGGCGTTGGTGTTTCTCTTGGAGCAGAACGCATTTATGATGTCATGCTTGAAAAAGAACTTTTCCCATCAGACTTAGATGAGGGACTTGACCTACTCCTGATTGCTATGGATGAAGAAGCACACGACTTTGGATTCTCCCAGCTTAGCCAGATTAGATCGGCAGGTATTCAAGCAGAACTTTATCCCGATCCAACAAAAATGAAAAAGCAAATGAAATATGCCAATGCAAGACAAGCAAAATTTGTGGCAATCATAGGATCCGAGGAGCTTGAAAAGCAACAGTTCACACTAAAAGATATGGTTACAGGTAATCAACAATTAGTAGACATAAAAGCCTTAATCGATAAACTTTCCTAATAAAAAAGCCATTCAATAATAGAATGGCTTTTTTGTGTTTGCTCTCTTACAAAGCAAAAGCATAGCTAGTCCCTAAGGAACTTCAAACACAATATAATCCGTTCATTTATTTAAAAAATATAACGAACACTTTGCCATCTCCTAACATGTACGCATCTATTAATACAGGCTACATAATTTCGGAGTTCTTACTTTTTTTCTTTTATTAGCTAAGTAAATCTCAAACCCAATGCCAAAGTATACTCTATTTATATTTTTAACTATTAACTTTTTCTCGAAGCCTTTGCATGCTGAAACACCTCCGTTTGAATTGGATTTTGATCAACTCAAACTGGAAGTCGCAGTGCTTGAATGTATTGTGGAACCACATTACAATAAAGTTGTTCAGTCCTATCTAAACAGATATCTCAAAACAGGTCGATCTTATTCAGCTCGAATGATAGGTAGAACAGATATTTATTTCCCGATTTTCGAGGCCTACTTAGAAGCAGAAGGGCTTCCTGAAGATTTAAAATATCTGCCAATTGTTGAATCTGCCTTAAACCCTAAAGGAACTTCCAGAGTTGGAGCCCAAGGCCTTTGGCAATTTATGCCCAACACTGCTCCAGAATTTGGCATGCAGGTATCTATCGATGTTGACGAACGCATGGACACTAACCTTGCCACCAAAGGAGCATTAAGTTATTTAAAGAAATCTTACGAAAGATTTCAATCCTGGGAACTTGCGCTGGCTGCTTACAATGCAGGACCAGGTCGTGTAAATCGAGCGATTAAACGTTCTCGTAGCAAAAAGTTTAGTCGAGTAAAACGCTATCTACCAAGAGAAACTCAAAACTATATTCCTGCATTTATTGCTGCTACTTTTTTAATGAAGAATTACGAAAAGTACGAACTAATTCCGCATACGCAGGACCTAGATTTAGTCTTGACAGAAACAGTAGTCCTCAATCAACAGATCAACTTTGAATTAATAAAACGAATAACTGGTGTAGACCGAGCAACCTTAAAAAGACTCAATCCATCCTATATCAATGAACTTGTACCCTTCAAAAAAGGAGGCTCTTTGTTTATCGTCCCTTCTAGAGCTGCAAAGGCGATATATGATTATCAAGACCTCTATGCTTATCAAGGCCAAAGGCTAGCGATAGATCATCCAGATATTAAGTTTGTGCGATCAGAAAACATACCAAGTGAACATTACATAAAGACAGTATTTAAATTAAAAGAAGAATTAACTACTGGAGCTTTATCCGAAATCGTGAGAGTATCTAAACACATATTACTTTCATGGAATCCAACATTCAACCAAAAAGATACACTTGAATCAGGGCTTCAGTTCATTACATTCAAACCTTCGAAATATATTCGGTACAACAAAGAAATGAGAACAGTTCCTCCAAAGATTCCAGGAAGAAATCCTTTGCCAATAAAGTCTATAGAAAGAGAAAATCGCAGGCAGCAAAAACTGGGAATATTTGTTGTGGGTAAAAACAACAGCCTTCTTTTCAAACCTAGCAGGACTATTCGATTAAAGACATTGTTGAGTAACTACAAGGAATGGAATAAATCCTTTATACTAAGAAAGAATAAGCTAAAGCCAGAGGACCTTGTACATCCATCAGATGCCATTCGAATTAAATAAACAAAAAGGGGATGGATACAAATCCAACCCCTTAATAAACACCTAAAACCCTATTAACTAACTATTCTGTTTGAATAGCCAGAATTTTACTATTTGTATTAGGTGCTTAATCCAATTAAAGTTCGACACCAATCAAATTAATTGATCGAAACTGAACGTACGATGTGCTTTTTTGAATCAAACGGAAGGTCCACCTTCAAAATACCATGCGCAAGCTTCGCAGAAAGTCCATCAACATCTACATGTTCAGGAAGCTTTAGCTTTCTTGTAAAACCACTGTGATCAAAATTCTTTTGACTGTATCTCATCTTTTCTGCATCCGTTCCATCTACTCGCTTAGCCTTAAGGATCAATTGATCGTGCTCAACAACTACCTTAAGCTCTTCCTGCTTGAAGCCAGGCACAATAAACTCAAAAACATATCCATTATCGTTCTTCAAAACGTTTAATGGCATGTTCGAAAAACTACGATTGAAATCTATTAAACTACTATTAACTCTCATGAAATTTTATTTTAATAATTACGCTATTTCTACTTTGATTTTTTTCGGTAAAGCTTGCTCTGCCTTTGGAATTGAAATCTTCAAAACGCCCAAGTCGAAGCGTGCTTCCAGTTTATCAAAATCCGATATTTTAGGAAGGATAAACTTCATCTCAAAGGCCTGCTTCTTAAAATCTCTTCTCAAATAAGTCGCTTCGGCCGAATCACTTACTTTATTTTCAGCATCTAATGATTTTACTACCAAATTGCGCCCGTCCATATCCACTGAAATCTCTTCCTTAGCATATCCAGGTAAAAGGAGGTCAATACCGAATGCGGTCTCTGTCTGATAAATATTTGATGCTGGCTTTGTCTTTGTCATAGGTTTAAATTCTTCTTTAAAAAATTCACTCAATAAATCATTCATAAAAAAACTACTGTCTGCTAATCTGTTTATTCCTGCTAAACTTCTCATATCAATTTTTTTTCTGTTTTAAGTACACTTACAAAAGAACCAAATGCCGTTCCAAATTGATAAAGCCTGCCAAATCACCCGATACGAACAAAAAACAAATGACATTTTGACACTAACACGCACAAGAAGATGCCAAATTGTCATTTTTTTAAATATTTTAGTTTTGAATTACCCAAACTTGGCCGTACCTTGGACTTATGAATTGGAATAAGGTCGAATCAAAAATCTTTGGCTGGGAAGCCCTAGCAGTTCAGCGTTCCAAATGGAAAAAAGCAGGACAAAAAGTTGTATTTACCAACGGATGCTTCGATATTATGCATTATGGGCATGTCCAATACCTAGCCCAAGCGGCAGATCAAGGGGATAAGCTTATTGTAGCTCTGAATAGTAGTGCATCCATTCAAAAATTAAAAGGTCCGAATCGTCCTATAAATGCGGATGAAACTCGCTTTCACATCATGGCATCACTATTATTTGTTGACGCAGTGGTAGAATTCGGAGAAGACACCCCTTTTGAATTGATTCAAAAAATCACTCCAGATATTTTAGTAAAGGGAGGAGATTGGAAGCCTGAGCAAATTGTAGGTTCTGATATAGTGCTAGGGGCAGGTGGTTTAGTAAAAAGCTTAAAATTTGTAGATGGATTTTCAACAACCTCAATTGAACAAAAAATCCTAAATAGCGCCAAATAATATGACAAAAATCAAAGACCTTATAAAAGAACTAGAGTTTATCGCACCACCTTCGCTACAAGAAGGCTATGACAACTCAGGTCTTATAGTAGGTAATCAAGAGGCTTCCGTTACAGGAGTTATTTTCTGCCTGGATTCTACTGAAGATGTCATTCAAGAAGCCATAGACAGAGATTGCAACCTAGTAATAGCACACCACCCTATCGTATTTTCAGGATTAAAAAGATTCACTGGATCTGATTACGTCCAGCGTTCAATCATACACGCTATTAAAAATGACATTGCTATTTATGCCATTCACACTAACCTGGACAATGTTCTGTACCAAGGAGTGAATGAAAAAATTTGTCAAAAGATTGGATTGAGCAATTTGAAAATCCTAGCTCCAAAATCAGACATTTTATCTATAGAAATCTGCTGCACCAATTCCGCAACAGACCTAACTAGGGACCTCAATAATGCTGTATCGAACAATGAGTTAAGTGGTCAAGAAACGAATTTTACATGCATTGAAGGCGAAAGACAAACGCTAATAAAAGGACAATTTCCCAAAGTACTCAAGGGTTTAGTTTCAAACCTTTGTAACACTTATCAATCTAGTATAAGTAATGGTCCAATATTCGCCAACATCCATGGAAAAAGTAGCAAAATTGGTTCAGGCATTATAGGCATACTTGAAGAAGAACTTCCGGTGGAAGACTTCCTACAGCGACTAAAGAAAAACATGGAATTAGAGCTAATCAAACACACAAACATATCTACAGATACTATCAAAAAAGTAGCTGTTTGCGGGGGTGCTGGAGGCTTTTTACTAAGTAGAGCGATTGCTCAAGGTGCTGATATATTTATCACCTCAGATTACAAATATCACGAGTATTTTGATGCCGATAATAAAATAATCATAGCTGATATAGGGCATTTTGAAAGCGAGCAATTTACTATCAGGCTTTTATGTGATATTATTTCAGAAAAATTTAGTAGTTTTGCAAATTATTGCACTAGTGTAAAAACTAATCCAGTGAACTATTTTTAAAAAAAATCGGAATAAATGGATTTTTTTTATTAAAAAGTAGTTATTCATTTGTTGTCATCAATTCAAACTTTACCCATAAATGGCTAAGGAACTAAAAGTAGAAGAGAAATTAAAATACCTTTATGAGCTTCAGAAGGTAGATAGTAAGATCAACGAAATTGAAATTCTTAAGGGTGAATTACCTATGGAAGTTCAAGATCTTGCGGATAGCATTACTGCAATGGAAGGTCGCATTGACAAGCAAAAAGTGCAAGTTGAAGACTTCCAAGGACAGATTGCTATGTACAAAGCAAACATAACAGAAGCTGAAGGACTTATCACACGATATGAAAAGCAGCTTGACGAGGTAAAGAACAACAGAGAATATGATGCTTTGACTAAAGAGCTTGAGCTTGCGAGACTTGATATCCAGTTGGCTGAAAAGCGCATTCGTGATACAACCGCTAAGCTTGACAACAAAGCTGAAACGATAGGAGCTAATGAAGAAAAGCTAAGTTCTAAGAAAGAGGATCTTACTCTTAAAAAGAAAGAGCTTGAGGAAATCATTACTAAGACTGAGAAGGAAGAAGAAAAACTAAACAAGAAAAGAGAACGCTCCCAAAAGAAGATCGTTGGTGATCTTAACGACAGATACGAGCGTATTCGTAATCAATACAAAAATGGCCTTGCGGTTGTATTTATTGAGCGTGATTCTTGTGGAGGATGCTTCAACAGTGTTCCACCTCAAATTCAACTTGAGATATCATTAAGACAAAGAATTATAGATTGTGAACATTGTGGTAGAATCCTTGTGGATGATCACATTGAAACATCTCTAGAAAAGCTTGCATTGAAACAAGAAGCAGCGCAAGAAGGATAATAAAGGAAACCCAAAGCACAAGCTTTGGGTTTTTTCTTTAAATATATGTTCCAATGAAAATCCCAATTTTACTTTTTACACTTCTATTTACATTTGGCTTAAAGGCCCAAGAAATGCACTTCAGCTGGTCAGACGAAGCTAGAGTCTGCTTAAACACTATCTACAATCTTGAGTTCGAAAAAGCCAGAACACAACTCAAAGCACTTGAAACAGAATCACCGAACAACCTAGTTCGTGTATTGCTCGCTGACTATATTGATTTCTTCTACCTCATGATCGAAGAGGATCCAGTTTATCTTGATGAACATATAAAACTCAAATCTAAGAGAATCGAGGCGCTTGAAGCCTTAGACAAAAAAGATCCCTATCGCTCTTTTGCACAAGCTGAAATTAAACTTCACTGGGCACTCTCCAGGATAAGACTAGAGGAATACCTCTACGCCATACTAGACCTAAATAAAGCCTTCAAAGAATTAAAACAACTCGAAGAACAGCATCCAGACTTTATGCCCTCAAAAAAAACATTGGGCGCCCTATACGTTGGAATTGGCAGTATACCTCCCTCCTACCGTTCTATCCTAGGTATTGTATCTTCGTTGGATGGAGATATTGACAAAGGGTTTGAACTAGTAGAGACTGCTTTCAAGCACGGAAACGAAAACGATGCGTTCATATTCAGGGATGAAACAGCTATAGTCTATGCCTACTTGCTTTTATACATAGGCAAAGAACCTCAGAAAGCATGGGCGGTCATGAACACCTGCCAGCTAAACACTCAAAAGAGTCCCCTTGCTAAATTTATAAAGTCAAACCTTGCACTTCGCACAAGACATGTAGACGAGGCCATTAAGCTCCTCCAAGAGCCCCTTGACAACAAAGAAGCAATAGATATCGACTTTCTCGATTTCATGCTCGGAGAAGCCTATTTATACAAGCTAGACCCAAAAGCTACAGACTATTTTGAAACCTACATCCAAAACTTCACTGGAAAGAACTATGTAAAAGAAGCCTTACAGAAACAAGCTTGGTCATATTTGGTACAAGATGATCTTGAGAACTATCAAAAAAACATGCAACGAATCAATGAGGAAGGAGAAACATATTCAGCCTCGGACAAAAGCGCACAATTCCAAGCAAAAGCAGGAAACACACCCAATGTTAACTTACTAAAAGCTCGACTGCTTTGCGATGGAGGATACTTTGAAAAAGCGAGATCCATCCTTTCACAAAACATCTTTGACCCCTACATGCTACCAAGGCAGGACCAGATCGAATACTTCTACAGAGCCGCAAGAATCGACCAACTTTCAGGACTTAATTCTGCTGCTAAAATAAACTACCTAAAGACCATTGAACTCGGTAAAACATCCAAAACATACTTCGCCTGCAGAGCTGCACTTGAAATGGGCCATATTTTCAAAAAAGAAAAGAATGAAACGCTAGCCCGCAAGTATTTCTCCTTATGTCTTGATTTAGAACCGGATGAATACCGATTCAGCCTACACACTTCTGCAAAAGCAGGCTTAAGAAGCTTGTAGCGAAAAAAATACTGAAAATATTTCGGTCAAAACTTGGATTAATTAGAGGCAAAAATTTATATTTGCAACCGATTTGGCGCGGTAGCTCAGCTGGTTAGAGCGCGTGATTCATAATCCCGAGGTCGGCGGTTCAAGCCCGCCTCGCGCTACAATTAAAAAAGGTCTTGCATATGCAAGGCCTTTTTTCGTTTGTAGTTCTAAATCAGATGACTCGATCCACCTTCAATACTTTCACCAAAGAACCTCTCCACAGGCATTCACAAATTCTATCAGGTAAAGCAAAAAGACATCTATACTTTTGTAGCTTCCTATACCTCAGCCAATAAATAATCAAGTAGACTTACAGATATTTTACAATCATATAACATTGACTATCAAGTAGTTGCAAACTAAAAGTCTTATATTCTAAGTAACTTTTAACTTAACAATTACTAACTATGAAAAATTATTTAATCATTTTCTCATTGTTCTTCAGTTTAAACTTATCTGCACAATATTGTCTGTTTTTTGATCTTAAAGCGGATGAACCAGAAATGGTGATGTCGGCTATGAATGAGTTGATGAATACAGAATGGGGTAAAAACTTAGAAGCGACCAAGTCATTATTTGCTTATGGCCCTAATGGAACGAATGAGGCTACACATTCCATTCAATTCTGTTTCCCGAGTGAAGCTGCATTTGAAAATGCATTTATGTCTTATGGCCAATCTAGAGATGCCCAAATGTTATGGGAAAAGAAACTACAGGCTTTCTCTTCCGATATCTCTCAGACTTTAAACACACCAATATGGTTTAACGGAGAAGACTGGGCAGAGGATAATGTGTTTATGATCTATCAAATGGATATATCAAATTCAGGAGTTTATCTAAATGCTTTTAAAGATTTTTTTGAAGCAGTCTCTGAAAAACTGAATTACGCAGATAGATCGTATGGTTTGGCAGTTCCAATAGTGGGGAAAACTGCAGCTTATACACATTTCGCTTGGTTCGGCCATCCTGACATTAAAACTGCCTTAGCAGATACAAAGAAAACAATGTCAGATCCACTTTTTTCGGAGTTTTCTAAAAAAGTCTCCGACATACGAACAGTGGTCAATACACTTATGCTAATTCGTGTAGCAGACTTCTAGTGTTATTCTATTGGCGTTTCAGTCATAGAATATGTGATTCATAAGCATGAATTTCACTACAAAAAAAGGCCTTGCACTTGCAAGGCCTTTTTTTTGGTTATAGATCTAAAGAATTAAGCTTAATCCACCTTCAATACCTTCTCCACAAAACCCGCTCCAGTATCACTCAAAAACTCTAACAGATAGATACCAGGCATACCATACAATTCATAATTAAAATGGTTACTTTCTTCTACTTGTATGGTGTGTGCAAGTCTGCCTGCTAGGTCATAGACTTTCAAAATACCTTTACTTGGCTGATCAAATTCAATAACCATAAACCCATATGATGGATTAGGATAAACCGATAATTGGCCATCTAATGATTTTTCTGAAATACCCACCGGAATACAATTACACTCCTCATCAAAACTGTGCTGAGGGTCTATCGAAGTCCAGTTATCGCTTGCATAAACTAGATTATCCACATCTATACAAGTTAGATTAGGGCATTCTGTAGTATTCAAATTAATAATCAATTCATTGGCTCCATTTCTAAGATCCAAACAACTCAAGTTATCATTGCCAATCAAGTTTACATAAATTAGCTCAGGATTATTACTCACATCCAAGGCATACATTTCACTCATTTGCATGGAGAAAGATTCCAACATTAGATTATTTGATATGTCGAGTTCCGAAAATTCATTTGAACCACATCGCAAGCTCTCTAAATCAAGATTATTACTCACATCCAAATCATTGATGGTATTAGCATGGCAATCTAATTGAATAAGTACCTGCAATTGTGAAACATCAATTGAACTGAGTTGATTACCTGGTACTCTTAGATTCTCCAGTAATACGTTTTTACTTAGATCAATAGCCTCTAACAGGTTATTATCCAAAAACAGCTTTTTCAATTGTATATTAGTTGAAACATCGATCTCCACGAGACTATTTTCATGCAACCAAAGATCCTTTAGAACTGTACAAGCAAAAACATCTACTTCATCTAGCAAATTATCTGGAGCTACAATCTTCTCCATAAGGGAATTATTACTAAAATCTAGACTAGTCAGTTGATTTTCCTGACACCTAAGCTCCTTGAGATTAGGATTATATGATAAGTCCAACTCCTCTAAATAATTCCCTCCAATCTGCAATTCCTCTAATTTTTCATTTGTTGAAAGATCTATTGAACTCAGGTTATTAAGTCGAATATTCAAATCAATGAGATTGATATTATTTGATAGTTCAATACTGCTCAGTTGATTCTCATAAATAGAAAGTGTTTCTAAAGCAGTATTATTAGACAGATCTATATCTATTAGATTATTTTTAAAAACCTTTACCTCCTTAAGCGCCAAGTTATTGGTGAGATCCAAAGTAGTTAATTGACAATTATTTACCCTTAGATTAACTAAACCAACAAAATCTTCAATTCCAGTTAAATCTTCAATTGCTTCACCAAATATATTGAGGGTTGTAATTCCTGATATATCTGCGGTCAGTACACTTCCATCCACCATACCGGAATCATATCCAAGATCGATAAGTGCTTGCTCAAAGTCCGCGTCAGGAATAAGCGTTGTTTGAGCGATTATGTGTTGTATGGAAACACCAATAATCAAGAAGAAAAGTAGCATTGATTTTTTGATATAAGAAAGCATAAAAAAGCATTTTGATTCTATAAATAATTAACCTAATTACTTTAAGATATTGTAATTTAACAAATAAAGCCATTTCAAAAACAAGGCCTTTGTTTTTGCTTAAAATCTAAAATAATATCAATCCACCTTCAAGACCTTCCCAATAAAGACTTCGCCTTTTGCACTAACAAACTCTAACAAATAGAGACATAGATTCCCTTCAATTAAATAATCTATATAGTTACTATTATTCACCTCTATATAATATACCAACCTCACTGCTGGTCTAAAGACCTCTAAACCTCCTTTACTTGGTTCAGTAAAATCATTACCCTTAAAACCAAATACCCTACTGATTAATTCAAGCCATCTCAACAAGAAATAACTACAAGTTATAAGCAAATCTTAGTGTTAAAAACAACTAACTACGAACCGAATTTTTGCAAGTAGTATTACCTACTCTCAACTGCTGAGGCATTATTGACGGCTAATTGACTTCCATATTAATCTTAATTTCATTATATTATAAAGTATTGATTTAATGTTATTTATAACAAAAATCCTTAAAGATGAGCTCAGAAAATAAAATGAATCGTCTTGCTTTGAACCAAAACATACTGGGTAAAACCATGATTATGGGACAAGGCTTTGATGAAGGAAAAGAAGAGACTCCAACAATTACTAGTTTAGGGCTTCCAGTCTATCTAAATGGAACACATAAACTTCCTGATTATGGAGAACTTGATAAATCTAATGCTTTGCTTATTGGCTTTATGACACATCCAAGCGCTATGCCTGGTATGCCAGATTGTAGCGGTGAAATCAGGTATGAATTCTGGATGACTGAATCAGAATATCTAATTGTGATAAGATTAAAACTAGAGGAAAGCGCCTATAATGAAACAACGGCTGCTGCCGAAATTCTTAGCATAGTAAAAAGGAATTCAATTCCAGAAAGTCTACCCGATACGGCAGACAACCAGATCAAAATCATCCAAGAGATGCTGAATCCACATTTCAAAAATCTATTCAGTGCATACGACAGTATGGAAAAACTAAAAGATTGGACCTTTAATGAGGATGCCTTATCATACTTGATAAATGATTTTTTTGAACTTGTCAATAAAAGCTAAAATAAAAAGAGAGGCCGTAATCATAATTACGACCTCTCTTTTTTTATGCTCAAATCACTTCTCAGATTCTGCAGGTTCACGTTGGTAAATGTATCCTTTTTTCACCTTCCCCTCAACAATCATCAAATCAACTACACGGCTGACTGTAGTTCTGGCAGTATCAGGTCCAAAAGACATATCTACCCCAGAGGTCACCCAATTCTCCGACTCCTTGGACTCAAAATTCACATTGCCGGACATCGACCATTTGATATTCCACTTTGGATTTTCATTGGCTTCAAAAAAAGCTTTACCCATCTCATAATGCGTTTTATTGCCTTCAATAACCGCACCTGTTGGTGTGTAAAACATTACATCATCATGCTCCATGCTTAGAACAGTCTCTAAATCTGCTTCGTTATAAGCATCAAAAAAAGCTTTTACTACCTCTGTAGAAGCCAAATCTCCTGCAACAATATCCACAGGATTCTTCTCATCATTCATTTCATAACCAATAACTGTTGGTCCAGTATCTTCTTTTTGCTCAGCAGGCTCTGACTGATTGCATGAAACCAAAAGCAGCAGCATTACAAATGGTAAAATTCTCATTTTTTATTTTTTAGTTAGTATATAATTACTTAGAAACCAACACTTATCAAGCTACTTATAAAAGTATCTATAAGAGTCATTCCTAAAATGAATAACAATCACTATCAATCAATTAGTTGCCGCGTTCGAGAATAAGTTAGAGAAAACAAAAACAGCTCCATGATTACTCAAGGAACTGTTCCGTTTTTTTTAGTAGCTATCGATAGAAATAATTCTTAAGCCACCAAAACTTGCTATTAGTGCTTTCAAAAAATAAAGAAAGCACTACAAAATAAAAAATATTTTTCTTTATCACTCAACAACAGCTCCTTATAAATACCTACAACCTAGTACAACTCTATTTAACCTAAAAAATTGGCCCATACTGTTTTACAGAATGAGCCAATTTTAAATAAGAGAATAAAGTTTATCCCTAGTTAGCATCAACAAGAATACCATCACCAGACACATCAGCATCTATAAATGGAAATCCCTTAAAAAACAGAGCGCCACTTCCATTGATATTCGCATCCAAAAGTTCATGAACAGTTATCAACAATTCTCCATCTCCACTAATATCGGCAGCCGTAAAATCTGTAGTCAAGTCAAAGGCTGCTACTCTTCCATTTCCACTTATCCTTGCATCAAGACGTTCACTAAGCCCCTCTAACACCAATTCTCCATTGCTCCGGACACGAAGGTCTAGTTCATCAGCTAGCACCCCGAGATCTACAGAGGCGCTGCCGCTCACCTCTACTCGAATCTTATTCCCTGTCAAAAAGTTACTTGAACTAACTATTGAGCGCCCTCTAACATCAATACAACGCACGGAAGGCATAGTCACAAAAAGAGTAACAGTTTCACTATCTACAATACATTCGTCATATCTCAGTACAAGACGACCATTATCATTATCTAAATCTACAATCTGCATAATACTTTCAGGAGCTTCCACCACTACTGAGAAAAAAGGTCCTTCTGTTATTATTACTCGCTCATCTTTTGTTGTTTTTATCTCATCAAATTCACCCATAAAGAAAGCATCCTCAATGAGTATCCCACTAGCCTGACGACAGCCTAGAATATTCTCATCATCCAATGCACATGCATTTAAGCAAAGCATTAGTGACCCCACTAACATTAGTTTCAACAATTTCATAACATTCTTTTTTTAGGTTTAACTGATTCGTTTAGGTCTACGGTTAATAAGAATTCGAAGAATTACTTCCCGAATGCCATCTGTTGCCTCTTTGCCTTCCAAAGAAGCCTATCCTTAAGCCCACACCAAGGACACCTCCAGATAACTTATCCGGCTCAAACTGAGGTTCAAAAAATGGCTTTATAGATCTTGATCCATAGTATGCATTCAAACGAATCCAATTCGTTAGATTCATCTCTACCCCTATGTTCCCATTAAGCGCCATAAGTATTTTTGAATCTAAACCATAGAAAGGATCAAACACATAAATATCTGCTTCACCCACACCAAATTTAAAATCTGCATAAGGGTGGATCATTTTATCCTGCCATGGACTAAAACCAAACCATAGCCCACCATGCGCTAACTTCAGATATTCAACATCTCCAAATTGATCAACAGCGACGAGATCATCCCCTCCCGCTCCATAAATACCTAGATAACCATTACCCATATTCAAAGCTAAGCCGGTCTCTAATGTGTAGAGGCCATCATCAAGCTGATAATCACTATTTATAGCAAAAAATACTCCAAACCGCTTAGACTTGGAAAACAAAGTTTTATCCGTTTTCCCTGGACCAAATCGCTGGGCAAACAAATTACCAGTGCCTATTAAAGCTATCATCAGAATTAAGATTATCTTTTTCATATACGCTAAAGTTTATGGACATACCTGTGGCTAATTTGCCCTTGGCAAAAGTCCGTTTAATTTGTATTTATGTTTATAATTAGATCAGAACCTAAAACCTAACTTCAAGCCTGGCCAGAAATCGAATTGCCTGTTCCCAAGACTAAATCGGTTCTTCTTGGTAAAATTCAAATGCTCTATATTAATACTTCCTTGTTCATCCTGACTTAATACATTAAGGTGAACGCCCACAATTAATGTTGAGGCATATTTTTCCCTACCCAAACTAATCCCATTTGTTAAGCCGTAATTAAATAACATAACCTTTGGTTCAAAGCCACTACCAGCAAGTATGAATCGACTAAATGTCAATTCCTGCATTAGCGCATACCTCCCCTTAGAAAACAACCATCCTCCAAATCCTATCTGCAGGGCACCTCTATCTCCACCCCAAGACTTATAATCGAATATATCCTCTTCTGAATAAGTCCAATCAAAGGCTAGGCCAAGTATTGTATATAATCGCTCATGGCCAAACCGCAGTGAAGCGTTCAATGCAAACTCCGTAGCGTATGCAATTTCAAACCGGTTATATCCTTTTCGGATAAAGTTGACCAAACCAATACTTCTGTAATCACAGGTATCCGCAGCATTAATCAAGCCAAATTGCCTGCCAACTTTTCCCTTGTTAAGATTGAATAAGCCAAATTGCTTACCCGAATCTCCACCGTTTATATTGACAAGTCCATACTGTCCCTCACTATCCGATTCATTCACATTCAAACTGCCCACCTGTGCATGCGTATCCCCTTTGTTCTTATTGTAAAAAAATGCCGCTTGTACTCGTAAGCCAGAATCTAAGCCAGAAAAATTACACATCAAACTAACTTGATTACCCTTATGCATCCCCCTACTAAGATTAGTTAACAAACTAACTTGTGTGCCATAGCCACCATTAGCAATATTCCCCAAAAGTGCTACTTGTGGCCCCTTAACAAAACCCTTGGATCTATTAAAAAGGATAGCTAATTCCCTACCTGAGTGATCCTGAGCATTTTTATTCCAGAGCACAGCAGTTTGATTCCCCTTAAACGATTCTTCATCATTGAGCCATTGCAAACCCTTAGGTCCATTATTATATAATTCACTATCAATAGGACTTTCTTCAAGTGCTTTAGGCATTTTAAAATCCGGAAATTCCGGTCCCTGATAGGATGGAATCCATCCATTCGGAAGGATGTAAACAAAATCCTCTTCTTGGATTTCTTCTTCTTTATTGACAGGCACCGAATCAGGAACTCGTTTTTTGCTCGCTGGTTTTAGTTTCTGTTTTAAGACAACCATATTTCCGAGAAACTTATATTCAAGCTTAGCTTTGGCACATATCAAATCAACCCCTTCTTTCCGATTTTCAGCTCGTCCAACTATTGTATATCTATGCCCTAAAGAAACAGTATTAGACGAATAGCTGAATGCAAGACCCGTCCTGTTTCCATAATCACGAAGGATATGCTCTAAGCTTACCTCCTCATAATTCAATTCAACAGATGCAAATACATGTTGTCTCCCAGATATACATAGTATAGTCAGTAAAACCTTCCATATAATTAAGCATCTATTATTCACAACCTGCTCCTTTTAAAATCCAATCAAAAGCATCAACTTTCTCTATCTCCAAATCCAAACTGAATACAAGAACTTCTTCCAACAATTCCAGCTGCTCAAGATCGACTTCCATCGTTATCAAACAAGCACCTATACTAGACTCATCAAAAGTTAATTTAAGACTTGCAAACTCATTTAGCTCCTTTGCGATTTGATTTAAGTTAACTTTATCAAATATTAACTTATTGGTCTGCCATACAGATACATTTTCGCCTATATCTTCCAACTTTAATAACTCTTTTCCTTGTTCATCTAAGACAGCCCGTTCTCCCTGCTCCAAGTTTATAGGAGTATAGTCTTTACTTGAACCACCAAAAGCAACTCGTCCTGAAGCAACTCGAATATTAACCGAGCGCTCATCCCTTGCGTCAATATTGAAGGAAGTACCAAGGACCTTTGTTACAGAATTCCCAGCTAAGACTTCAAAGACACTAGAAGAGTCCGTTTTTATATCAAAAAAACCTTCCCCTTCTAAAATCAAAGTCCGCTTTTCGGCAGTACCCGTATATCGAAGTGAGGAAGTATCATTCAACCACACCCTACTCCCATCGGGTAGAAGGATCTCCTCACTCTTTAATGCATTGGTTTCAAAAGAAAAGATCTCGACATCTTGAGCGCCAAATCCCCCCATACCAATCATAATAAAGACACCAAGCAAACAAGCTGCCAAAGCAAAATAAAAAAGCTTAATAATTGCAGCTGAGCCAGAAGGCTTACTCACCGTTTCAATGCGCTTCCAAGACTGTTCTTGAATCTTTTGAAGATTAACTCCATCAATAGCAGAAGAACTAGCAAGCAGAACCCCTAAATAGTCCTCAAACAGCTTGGCATTCTCTTCCGACCGAGCTAACCATTTCTCTAAAATAAGTTTATCGGCAGCATCCAGTCTGTTCTCCCAGTACTTCAATACTAGGACTTCGATCGCTATATTTTTATCTGTTTGTTCCATTCTTCATACTCTAGATGCAGTCAAAAATCCAATACCCTTAGTCTTTAGAATTATTTTTTATTTTTTAATCCCAAACAATTGCGAAGTAACACCAGGGCCCTAGACAACTGGGCTTCAATTGTTTTCTTTGCTTTTCCGAGATAATCAGAAATCTCCACCTGGGTCAAGCCTTCTTTTCGATATAAAGTAAAGGTCTCCTGTATCTTTTCCGGCAAGGACTGAATACATGCTTCTAGTTGAGTAAACTGCTGCTTATGTTCAATTACATGTTCTAATCTTGTATCTAATTCGGTAAGATCTAACAGGTCAGGATTTGCAAAACTCTTCTGTGCTCTTCGAAGCATCAAAGCTTCATTAAAAGCCATTTTCCGAAGATAAGCTTGAAGAGAACCTGTGATTTTTAATTGACTTCTCTTTTCCCAAAATTTCAAAAATGTGTTCTGAACGGCTTCTTGGCAATTGTCGTGGGAAATTAAAATTGGCTGAACATGTAAAAATAAACTCTTAAAGTATTTTTTAAAAAGTAGTTCAAAAGCCTGATGATCGCCTTTCGAGAGCGCTTGAAGCAAATGATTTTCCGTCATAGAGGGAGGGAATTTTACATATTTACACTAAATAAAGAAAATAATTCAATCTTACCAAGGTGATTATACCAGACCTAAAAAAACTCCTACCAAGTACATCTGGCAGGAGTTAAAAAATGAAGGATTAAATCTTTTAGGATCGAACCTTTATATTATACCAATCGATTTTCCTGGTAGCATACATTGTCAAAGCTATGATGAAGAATAAGCCTATTGCCCCCATTAAAAGTGCATAATCTTCCATTTGAACAGTCACGAACATAAATAAATAAATGGCCGTTAGAAGTGAAAAGATAATGAAGGCATCCTTCAGCCTTCCAAATAAATTCCAAGAATATAAACTAACCAAAAGCGTTACTGAAAGGGAGGAAATCCCAAAGGCTAGATCAAAAGGAATATGCTCCACTAAGCCAATCAGTAGGGTAAAAAAGATCACCAAGGCAACTCCAATTAGTATATACTGAAAGGGATGCACCTTATAACCCTTAAGAATCTCAACAATAAAAAACACAAGAAAGGTAAGCCCAATAACGAGCATAGCATATCGAACAAGTCGGTGCACTTTCTGATACCGGTCCACTCCATCGACAAGCTTTAAACCGAAAGCTGCACTATTGAAGGCATTACTATGAATATTTCCTGTCCATTGTTGGGGAAAGGTTCTGTTCAATTCTAAAATGGACCATTCCTTTGTTAAGACAGAATCTCCGGAGTCCTCCGGTAGAAACTCCCCAAAGTATGAAGGATGCGGCCAATCTGACTTAAGCGAAAAGTTACTTTCTTTTCCGGCTGGTATAAACTGTATAGAACTTGTCCCTAAAAGACGAAGATTCAATTCAAGCTCGTAAGTCCCCTTGATGGCTTTTGCTTTTTTAGGAAAAAAACAACTAAAACCTGAATTCACAACCTCCGAATTACTGACCCCCGATGTGATTTCCAAAGGACTCCCGTCTACCTTTAAATCGAGCTCTTTGATACCTCGTTGATCTGTTACTCCAATGTTTATTTTTGCCTCATCCCATAAAATACGAAGTGCGCCAGCAGGTTTAGAGATCTCTGCCGGAAAACTTGCAGTCAAAGCAAAATCGCCATCGTAGTACTTAGCATCATAAATCCCTCGTTTTTTTACAAAGGTTTTCAAATCGCTAGTCACATTCAAAACATCAGGAAGAATATGAAGAATTTTAGTGTAGGTAGATTTTCGACCATTCTTATCAGGCTTAGATTCGTATAAACAAGGAACAGACAATATAGGACCTGAAATTGTCTGAGCCTTTGCGATCCGTTGACCGATCTCCCGCTCTACGGACTTACTCAAACCCTGTCGCTCATATACCAAAGAGCCAACTTGGCTAGAAGGAATCAATAAGAATAGGCTAATTATAAAGATCAAAAAAGCTTTTAAGCTAACCGATTTTCCAATGCGATCCATAAAAGACATTTTTTTTTCATGTTGATCATTCATTTTTTCTAAGATTTAAAGTACTTTGAATTTCAAAGTGTATTTACAAAAAAAAGGGTTTACTAAACCTTGATTACTTGAGCAGTTTTTCAATAGCTGCAATATGCTTCTTAAACGCAAGCCTACCCTGCTCCGTAACTCTATACTCTGTTCGAGGCTTTCGATCTACAAATTTCTTCTCGACATCTACATACTCGAGTTTCTCAAGGGATTTTATATGAGATGCAAGATTACCATCTGTAACCTGTAACAGCTCCTTCAAGCTATTAAAATCCTTGAATTCATTCACAACAAGGATAGACATGACTCCAAGCCTGACCTTATTTTCAAAAGCTTTATTAAGATCTTCAATTATTGATTTCATGCATCGTACTTTAAGTGCATGTAAATTCCATATCCAATATGAGCTAAACCGAATCCTAGAGCCCAAAAAGCAAGACCGTAACCAATAAAATAAATACCTAACAAGCCTAATATTATCTCGATAACTCCAAGCCCCCTAGTTTCCTTGAGGGTATACTTACTAGCATTTACCAAGGCCAAGCCATAAAAAAGAAGACATAGTGGAGCCACAAGACCTAGGAAGCCCTTCGCTAAGAGTATCAACACCAGAAGCCCTCCTGTAATCAATGCAGGAAAAAAACTTGCCATAAACTGTTTAGACTCTGAGCCCCAAACAGATTGTCCATTTTGCTTTGCCTTCCTTCTTGTCAACCAATACCCCGCCCCTAGCGAACTAAGAATAGCAGAAGTACCCAATGCCAAAAGCAAAAGTAATTCAGACCGCGTGGCACTAAACTGCCTATAAGAAAAATATTCCTGCCCTTCATAGACCAGCTCATAAGCAAGATAAGCACATAGTAAAGCTATGCATCCAGCAATCACTCCTGCCATTCCACTCAAAGAAATAAAGCGACCAGAACGATCCATCATAGATCGGATAACTTTAAGATCTTCAATATATTTTTCTTTAGCGTTTTCCATTTTAAAGTACTTTGTATTTCAAAGTTAATTTATAAAAACTTAAATCCAAATAAAAATGAACAGTAAAATTTTATTTCTACTTGGATCTGCAATCCTCTAAAATTCAATAACTCTTAAAGAAATATACTTCCGGACACTTTACCCCCAATCGATACATCTATTTTGTTTAAGCTGACTTTACGATATGCAGCGCAGCCTCTTCTCTCCAAGCGCATTAGACGATAATAATAATAATAATAGCTAAAATAGATATGAGCATTATGCTTAATTCAGCATGATAAATAACAACCGCTCCTATTTATTATCAGGGCCTTGAACTTGAACCTTCCTCTTGTAGGGATCATCTTCCTTAATCTCTAGCTGCCTTTCCTTCGTCAAGAATATCTTTACCGGCATTGCTGTGATAGATTCTTGAATACTAAAGAAACTAGAGTGATAAGTTTGCTTGGCGAGAGAAAATCGGATATTAGATTTTAGATGATTCAAATTTTCAGCCAAAGCCCACCTATACAAAAAAGATGAGCTATGTGCACCCCCATCTATAAGGTCAAAACAAAGATTAATCTCATCCGCTTTTACATCAAATAATAAAGTTTCTATCTCTGCTAATTCTACTGAACTTTTTAGTGCATCCTCGCTGTAAAAATCCCTAGGAAGTAGATATGACTTTCCTAAGCGAGAAAAAGCTCTTCCGAAGAAAAACACATCAAGTCTAGTGCCATCCGGAAAATTATTCTTTAAATAATATTGTTTGACCCGATTAAGTTCAAAGTACATTTCTTCACCCAAGGGATTGTTAATAATCTGTATATCATAGTCTTGAGCTACTAGATATTTCTGAAAATCTAGTATGAAGGAATTCTTATGATCAATATTAAGTCCAGATTCTATATAGGACTCACAATTAAAAACTAAGGCTATTTTTTTCTGCTGAGCAAATGCCAAAGAGGAAAAGCAAAACAGAAACAACAGAGAACTAAAGGCTTTCATTTTAAATAATTTTAAGGCACTTTGGGGCCCTTTATAAACAAAGTCTTCTCAATTTATTGAATATAAGGATATCTTTACGAAAAAAAACATCCATGCCATCTAATAGGATTAAGATAATATTCAGTCTGAGCCTAATCTTTCTTTTTTTCGCTCATAACACTTATGCATTTAGTTCACCTAAAAATGACCTAAAGAGTCCATACAATTCTATTTGGGCCCACTTACATTATCTTCAGGTAGATACATACAACTCAGAGGAGGCTATCAAACCTTTTAAACTAGAGTCAGAATCTAAACAAGCCCTAGAATTAGCCAACAACCTTTTACAGATATTCAATTGGAAAGGTCTGTACGTTGATATAGAAAAAGTCCCTAAGGATAGCATGTACATAGATTCTCTAGAACAAAAACCAATCTACTACCCGTTCAAAGAAGATTTACCAGACGTATATCTTATCAAACAAAACGACCAATGGGTATATTCTAAACATACGCTAGAGCGGATACCTACTATCCATAAAGAAATGGGTTTGATAAAATCAGCTATACTCTCTGTTTTCCCAAAAGTAGGACATAACGAGTTTTTAGGTATTGAGGTTTGGCAATATATCGGCATATTTGCGCTGATCATTTTATTCTTCTTGATCCACTTTTTACTCTCTAGTGTGCTTTCACCAATCGTAAAAAATTACGCACAAAAAATATTAAAGGGAAAACTAGGCAACCAGATTAATATTCAAAAGATCACAAAGTTGCTGAGCTACTTTATTTTATTACAATTACTTAGGCTAGCAATTCCAATGCTACAGCTTGGCGTTGATGTCTCTGGATTAATTGGCAAGGGACTGAATATATTATCGACGATCATAGTCTTGTTAATAGCACTGCAGATTCTTAAGATTGGTGTGCGGATTACCACAAAAATCACAGACCAAACAGAAAGCAAGATGGATGATCAACTGGTCCCCCTTCTTGAAAAATTTGCTAGAATCGTAATTATTGGACTTGCTGTACTTCAAATACTAAGTTATGCTGGAGTAAACATCACAGCACTTCTAGCTGGAGTTTCCATTGGTGGCCTTGCTGTTGCACTAGCAGCCCAGGATACCGTAAAGAATTTACTAGGCTCGGCTATGATATTTATGGATAGACCCTTTCAAGTTGGTGACTTCGTATCAGGGCCTGATTTCTCAGGAACAATAGTTGAAGTTGGATTTAGATCTACCAGAATAAAAACAGTTGGCTCCTCCATTGTTTCCATACCTAATGGAGTCGTAGCTAATGCAACAATAGATAACTTCGGAGTACGATCATTCCGTCTATACCAAACTACCTTAGGATTGACCTATGACACAGATGCTGTAAAAATAGAAGCTTTTAAGGCAGGTTTAACCAAGATACTTCAGGATGAACCGGTAGTACATAACCAGGACATTATGATCTATTTTACTGAGTTCGCAGCTTCTTCACTTAATCTTTATTTCAAAGCCCCCATTCGAGTGGCTAGTTTTGATGAAGAACTCCAAGTGAAAGAAAGGATTAATATTAAAATTCTTCAGCTAGCTGCAGAACTTAATGTTGACTTCGCCTTTCCTTCTACCTCTGTATATATTGAAAAGAATTAAAAAATGGCGATGCTTATG
>JAQXAY010000236.1 GCA_029252685.1 Saprospiraceae bacterium
CACTTGTCGTTTCAGAAACTTTATCCTCCTTGATAATGATGTTATTTTCCTTATCAATAGTTGCTGTTAGCGTAGAAGAGGAAGCTGGGTTATGATTCAAAATATAGTCTGCCAGCGGATCTTCGATATATTTCTGTACTGCACGGTTTAGTGGTCTTGCTCCAAACTGTGGGTCGTATCCCTTTTCTGCGACAAAATCTTTGACCTTTTTACTTAATTTGAATTTATAGCCAAGGTTTTCAATCCTCTTGAATAAATCTTTCAAAGTGATATCTATGATTTTAAAGATCTCATCTTTGCCCAATGAATTAAAGATCACTACATCATCTATTCTATTCAAGAATTCAGGAGAGAATGTACGTTTAAGTGCATTCTGAATAACGCCCTTAGAGTGATCTTCTGAATTTTCTTTTCTAGCAGAGGTGTTGAATCCAACTCCTTGTCCAAAGTCCTTCAAAGTTCTGATCCCAATGTTTGAGGTCATTATGATTAGTGTATTTTTAAAATCTACTTTTCTTCCTAGGCCATCGGTAAGTTGACCATCGTCAAGGACTTGGAGTAGTATGTTATACACGTCTGGGTGTGCCTTTTCAATTTCATCTAACAAGATAACAGAGTAAGGTTTTCTTCTTACTTTTTCTGTCAATTGTCCACCTTCTTCATAGCCTACATATCCTGGAGGTGCACCAATCAAACGACTGACAGCAAATTTCTCCATGTATTCACTCATGTCAATTCGAATTAGCGAATCTTCCGAGTCAAACATATATTTAGCTAAGCACTTTGCCATTTCGGTTTTACCAACCCCTGTAGGACCTAGGAAAATGAAAGTTCCAATAGGTTTTTTAGGGTCTTTAAGACCAATACGATTTCTTTGAATCGCTTTGACAACTTTTGATACCGTTTCGTTTTGACCTACAATGTAATTCTGTAGATCTTTACCCATATTTATGAGTTTCTTACTTTCTTTTTGAGCAACACGATTCAGGGGAATACCTGTCATCATTGAAACTACTGCTGCAATATCCTCATCATTAACAGGATATTTTTTGACTTTGGATTCTTCTTCCCATTGTCTCTGCGCTTGCTCAAGCTCTTTTTGCTTATTGGACTCATGGTCTCTAAGGTCTGCAGCTTTTTCGTACTGCTGATCTTTTACAGCCTTTGTCTTATTTTCTTTGATAAGCTCGATAGCTTTCTCAAGTTCTTCAATATAAGGAGGAACATGAATATTGTTTAAGTGCACTCTTGCTCCAACTTCATCAAGTACATCAATCGCTTTATCTGGAAGAAAACGATCTGTTATGTATCTGTCACTTAGCTTAACACACGCCTTAATTGCGTCTTCTGAATAAACTACATTGTGATAATCCTCGTATTTGCTTTTGATATTAGTCAAGATAGTTATTGACTCATCCTGACTTGGCGGATTGATAACAACTTTTTGGAATCTTCTATCCAATGCTCCATCTTTTTCGATGTGCTGACGGTATTCATCCAAGGTTGAAGCTCCAATACATTGGAGTTCTCCTCTTGCTAGAGCAGGTTTGAAAATATTTGAAGCATCTAATGAACCAGTGGCTCCACCAGCACCTACAATTGTGTGGATTTCATCGATGAAAAGGATCACGTCTCTTGTTTTTTCAAGTTCAGTCATGATCGCTTTCATGCGTTCTTCGAATTGTCCTCTATACTTAGTACCTGCAACCAATGCTGCAAGGTCTAGCATAACAATACGTTTGTTGAATAGTGTCCTAGAAACCTTTTTCTGGTTAATTCTTAATGCTAAACCTTCAACTATTGCAGTTTTACCCACGCCGGGCTCTCCAATTAGAATTGGGTTGTTTTTCTTTCTTCTGGACAGAATCTGAGAAACACGTTCTATTTCGTTTTCCCGACCGATAATTGGGTCTAATTTGCCCTCTTGAGCAAGTTTTGTTACGTCTCTACCGAAATTATCTAATACCGGAGTTTTTGATTTTGTTCCACTTTTTCTTTGTGACATATCGCTTTGGTTTTCCTCTTCAAATGGTAAATTTTGATCCGAGGGGGATTCTGCGAATGGAAGTGATGATTCATCAAATTCCATCATTTCGTTGCTAACGTATTCTAATTCTGATTTATATATGCCGTAGTCGACATCGAAGTTTTGAAGAAGCTGAGCTGCTCCATTACTTCCGTCTCTTAATATAGATAAAACTAAATGTTCAGGAGAGATTTTTCCGCTCTTTAGAAGTTTAGCTTCCAAAAAAGTTACTTTCAAAATCTTTTCAGCTTTTTTGCTCAAAGGAATTTTTCCACTTGGATCAACACTTCCTAGTTCGAGTGCATTAATCCTAATGCCCAGCTCTTTTTTAAGCGCATTTAAATCTAAGTCAAGAGAGTTGAGTACCTTATATCCTAAGTTGTCTCGCTCGATTAGTATTCCCGCTAGAAGGTGTTCTGGACCAATATAATTTTGCCCCGAATCCTGCGCAGTTTTTCTGCTTAGTTCGATAACTTTTAGTACTCTATTTGAAAATTGTTTATTCATTTTGCCTCTTTCTATTCAAACAATAATAAAGTATAATACCCAAGATTTCAATCTTTTTTATTGCTTTCCTGTTTTAATCTGCCTAAATATCTTAGGTAATACAAGTTTTAAGTCCAAATCCATGCCACTTCTTTAATTTGCCAAATTGACAGGATGTTATAATAATCTTTATTTACATGAAATATTTGTTTTGTTTCGGAACTAAATACTTTACTGATTAATTTTAAACATATAAGTTGCGGATAATGTTGCCGTGAAACTGGTCATTGTGTGGCATTTAAATGTCATATTGGCTGAACTTGAAATTTAGTATAGTTTTTAAAACCTAAATGCTATATTGATACTTAATTGAAAATAATATTAGAATGGAATATAATTTAAGGAAAGAGGAGAAATTTTGTGTTTTCACACCTTTAGAAAAAAATCTGAATCGTTCTGTTTCAGCTGATCTAAAGGCAGAATTCGTATTTCTTCAAAATGAAGGTGTTCGAAATCTTATAGTAGATCTTTCAAATGTTGAATTTATTGATTCAGATGGTTTGAGTGCTTTGCTTATGGCAAGACGTAATTTTACGGAACAGAAAGGTTCTTTTGTCATTATGGGAGCTATTCAACCAAATGTTCAAACTATGTTTAAGATTTCTAAATTGTCTGAAATCTTAAATATCATTGAGGCAGAGGAAGAGGCAATAGAATTCGTTTTCATGGAAGAATTAGAACGGGAGATCGTAGGAGATGCTTCTGACACCTAAAACCCATGGCAAATTACTTCACTGCACTAGGGACTTCAGCTGCAATACCAACTAAAAACAGGTCTTGCTCAGCTTACTATCTCCAAATTGATGGAGATCGTGTTCTTATCGACTGCGGCGAAGGAGTACAGCGCCAACTTGTAAAATATGTTCAGAATGGGTTTAGACTGACCAAAATTTTTATCAGTCATGCCCATGCTGATCATATCTTAGGATTGCCAGGCTTATTATTTTCATTTAATCTAAATGGCAGGAAAAAACCCTTAGAATTAATAGCTCCTGAGTCAGTCCTAGAATGGGTTCAATTCCAAGTCAACTATTTTCAAATTGAGCTTAAATTCAAATTGGATTTCACCACCTTAAATACAGAGGAGGAACAAGTCGTTTGGCGAGGTATCAACTATGATTTCATTTCATTTCCCTTGGACCACACAACACCATGTGCTGGTTTACTCGCCCAGAAAAGAGGTGTTAAACACAAAATGAGAAAATCTGTAATAGCAGATTATAAACTAAATGTGGATCAGATTAAGGCGCTAAAAGCCGGTTTAGATGTTGAATTGGGGGCTGGAAAAATACTTTTAAATAACGAAGCAACATTTAGTAAACCTCCAAAAAAGCTTTTTGCCTATATATCTGATACTCGTCCAATTTTGCAATTTTCACAACTGTTAGCAGATGTTGATTATTTGATTCATGAATCTACCTTTTGTGAAGATCTTGCTGAAAGGGCAAATCTAACAGGTCATTCTACTGCTCAACAGGCAGCAATGTTTGCTAAGTTGCATCGGACGAAAGAACTCTTTCTTGGCCATTTTTCATCAAGGTACATAAGTCCATCTGTGTTCCTAGACGAGGCAACAGCCGTTTACAATTCTGTAAGATCCCTTTATGATGGGCTTAAGGTTTCGTTTGATAGTTAAGCCAATTTTGCCATATCTCTGATTAAAATACGCTTTCTGTCAAAATGGATTAAGTTTTCTTTCCTTAGTTCATTCAAAACTGATGTTACTGTTTGTCTAGATGTACCAGTTATATTTGCAATGTCCTGTTGAGTAAGTGAGTGCTTAACAAGCATTTCAAGGCCTACTTGTCTACCTTGTTTTTTAACTGAATCTTTAAGGAATTCAATGATTCTTGAGCGTGCATCTTTGAAGATGATATTCTCGAACTTGTGCTCTGAATTAAGTAACTTATCTGCCATCATCTGGATAACATTGTTTGATAAAATCCTATTTTGAATCATAAGAATTCTCAGATCTTTAACAGATATGGATGCTATAGAAATTTTGTCATCAATACAAGTTGCATTTTCTGAACGGAATTTTTGATTACCGATAGAGGATTCCCCGAAAATAGCCATTGGGTGAAGAATGTTTTTGATTAATTCTCTACCATCTTCAGCAATGTTTGATAGTTTGATGCTACCTTTTGCAAGGAAAAATATTCTATCAGATCTGTCATTGATTTTGTAAATCAGTTGGTTCTTTCTATAATGCAAGAAGTCCATTTTATTTACAAAATCACTAAATTCCTCTGCTGTAAGGTTTGAAAAAATAGGGTACTGGGATAAGAATTCAACAATCGTTTGCTTTTCCATAACATTAATTTTAAGTTGCTTTATATATCAAAAATGTCATTTCCTAATGATGTTTCGTAGTACAAATAGT